>DAHWEX010000628.1 GCA_027326205.1 Actinomycetota bacterium | reverse complement strand
TGGCGGATGTCGGCGCCGTTGCCCGCTGCTTGGTCGAACACTGCCGTGTCCCTTCGCTCGGAAATGGAGCGTCCCGCCGTCGCGTGCGGTCGGGGGCGGTTGACACGGCGCGGCAACGGCGGAACGTGTGAACATCTTGGTACGATGAGTGATATCTGCGAACCCCCACGCCAGGACAACCATCATGGCAGGCATCTCTGGCAGTAATGGCAAGGGCGTAGCCGGGCATTTCGGACGGCAGATGCGCCGGGACCGGCTGGCGCACGGCTGGTCGATCACCGAACTGGCCAAGCAGACCAAGCTCGACGCGGCGTACCTCGGGCGGATCGAGAACGGCCTGCGGCCGCCGAGCGTGCGGGTGGCCGGCGCGCTCGACAAGGTTTTTCCCGAGCGGCGCGGGTGGTACCTGCAGTGGCTCGACGAGATCCGCACCGCGCCCGAGGTCCCGGCCACGTTCCGGACCTGGAGCGACTACGAGGACGTGTCGGTGACGCTGCGCCTGTGGACCCCCTTGATCGTTAACGGGCTGTTCCAGAGCGAGGATTACGCACGTGCCCTGATAGCCATATCTGGGGCGACCGGCGATGTGGCCACCGCCAGGCTGGCGGCGCGCCTGGAGCGGCAGAAACGCGTGCTGGGTCGCTGCCGCGTGTCCTACGTTCTCGACCAGTCTGCGCTATACCGGCGGATCGGCTCCCCGGAGACCATGGCTGCGCAACTGCGCCACATGATCGAGGTCGCCGCGCTGCCCAACATAGTGCTTCAGGTGATGCCGGAGGTAGGCCATGTCGCACTGGCGGCTGACTACGCTCTGGCCGACGATGCCGTCTGGTCGGAGCACTTCATATCCGGCGGGGTATACACCGACCGGAACATCGTTGCCTCGGCGGCGGCTCGTCACGATATTCTCAGGGGCGAGTGCTTGAAGGTGTCAGAATCGCTAGCACTGATAGAAGGGCTGGCGGAGCAATGGACTGGCGGAAATCAACCTACTCGACAGGTGACGGCGGCAACTGCGTCGAAGTAGCCTCCTGGCGTAAGTCCAGCTACTCGGCCGGTAAAGGCGGCGACTGCGTCGAAGTAGCCAGCGACGGCTTGGTGCTGGTCCGCGACACGACCGACCGGGACGGCGGGACGCTGGCGTTCGGCGCGGCCGCCTGGGAGCGGTTCGTCGGTACGCTTCGCTAGGATTCCACTCCCCCGCGCCGTCGCCAGGTGCGTCGGCTGCGCAGTGCCGGACAGAGCCACAGGGCCACGCTGGCTCCGTATTGTCGGACGGGGTGGCTACACTGGCCATAGAAAAGAGAGAAAGGTGCTGGTCAGCGCCTTTTTCAAGATCGAATGTCGGACCCCCGCGCGAGGATGGTGGCCCCCGGGTGGGTGGGCTGTTAGAACAGGGTGTCTGGCGGGGGGAAGAGGGTGCCGTCGTCCGGGGCGGGCGGCGTCGAAGCCCCGAGCGGGGTCCGGTCGCACGTGCTGGTCGTGGGCGGCCGCGCCGCGCTCCAGCCCCCAGGCGACGCGCAGTTAGTTGCTCGTCGCGGGCGTCGTCCTCGGTGCTGACCAGGGTGACGGCGTGCTGCGGGCGGGCGGTCATGGACCGCGGCGCGATCGTGCTCCTGACCACGTCGGAGACGACCCAGACGCGGTTGCGGACGGTGACAGGCTGTCCCTCCGCAGGGGCGCTGCCCGCTGCCGCCTCGATCACTGCCCTCATGCTTCCCCTGCCCGGTTACATCGTTCTTCCCTCCGTCCGGTCACATCGTGATCTTGCCGCATTCCGTGAGCCGCCGGTCACCCGAACAGCCTGGCCGCCGGCGACTCGTCGGCTAGCCGGCGCCGGATCGCGGGGCGGGGCGGCGCGCGGGCGGGCCAGCGGTGACTGGCCGCAGGGCGCCTTCGACGGGTGCCCGGCCTATGACAAACGCCATCAAATTTTCCTCATTTGCCGTTGACAGCGCTTACATTCATTTTTAGCGTATGCAGGTGAGAGGCCATGTAACCGCTGACATCATAAGGCTGGCTCTAATGACTCTGACGCGACCCGCATGACGACGATCTACGACGTCGCCCGGGTGGCCGGGGTGTCGACCGCCACCGTCTCCCGGGTGCTGCGCGGGTCCGACCGGGTGCATCCGACGACGCGGCAGCGGGTGCTCGCGGTCATCGAGACGCTCGGCTTCGTGCCGGACGCGTCGGCGCGCGGTCTCACCCGGGGCCGGAAGGACATCATCGGGCTCGTCGGGCTGGAGCGGGGCACCGAGGAAACGGACACCGAGCGGAGCAGCCTGCTGTTCGTCGACCAGATCGTGCACGCGGCCGAGCGGGAGCTGCGCTGGGCCGAGTACTCGCTGCTGCTGACCTTCGGCAGCCACGGCGAGCTGTTCCAGAAGCGGGTGCGCTCGCTGGCCGGCCAGGTCGACGGCCTGATCTTCGCCGAGGAGGTCCTCGACCCGGCCGAGCTGCGGGCGCTGGCCGCGCAACTGCCCGTTGTCGTCATCGCCGGGCGCCGGGACGAGCCCGCCGCCGACGTCTTCCTCGCCGACAACACCGGCGGCATGGCCGCCGTCACCCGGCACCTGACCGAGCGGCACCGCTACGGCAGGCTCTGCTTCGTGGCCGGCCCGCGGGAGGCGCCGGACGCCGCCGAGCGGCAGCTCGCGTTCGAGCAGGCCGTCGCGGCCAGCTCCGGCAGCGGCACCACCCAGGTCATCCACGGCGACTTCTCGGAGGACAGCGGCACCGCGGCCGCCCGGACGCTGCTGCGCCGCGAGCCGCTGCCGCAGGCCGTGGTGTGCGCGAACGACCAGATGGCCATCGGCGTGCTGCGCGAGCTGCAGCGGGCCGGCGTCCGGGTCCCGGCGGACGTCGCGGTGACCGGCTTCGACGACGTGCACGCCAGCCGGGTCATCGACCCCCCGCTGACCACGGTCAGCCAGCCGTTCCGTGACCTGGGCAGCCGCGCGGCCCGGCGGCTGCTCACCCGGATCGGGCAGCCGTCGCTCGCTCCGGCGGTGGAGATCCTGCCCACCCACGTCGTGATCCGTGCCAGCTGCGGCTGCCCGCCGCGGCAACAGCGATTAGGCCGGCCCAGCGGCCGGCCTTGTCCCGGAAGGAGAATCTGCATGCGAAGTCACCTGATCACGAGGCTGTGGCGGGGGGCCAGTCCGGCGGGGGCACGGAAGAGAAAGCGAGGGCCGCGGCACAAGGCGGCGGCGGCCGCGGCGGTGATCGCGCTCGGCCCGGCGGCCGTGCTCGCCGTGGTCACCGGGCTGGCCCCGGCGGCGTCCGCCACCACGGTCCCGGCGGCGCCGTCCGGCTGGACGACCGCGTACAGCGACAGTTTCTCCGGGGCTGCGGGCTCCGGGGTGGACTCGGGCTGGACCTACGACACCGGCACGCAGTACTCCGGCGCCGGCTGCACCGCGAACTACGGCACCGGCGAGGTCGAGAGCAACACGAGCTCGGCCGCGAACGTGTCCGAGGACGGCAGCGGCCACCTGAACATCACCGCGGTGAAGTCCGGCTCGTCGTGGACGTCGGGCCGGATCGAGACGACCGCCGACAACTTCGCGGCGCCGGCCGGCGGCGAGATGGAGGTCACCGCCTCCATCAGGCAGCCGGACCCGGCGAGCGGCGTGGGCTACTGGCCGGCGTTCTGGATGCTCGGGTCCGGGTTCCGCGCCAGCGGCGCGGGCACGTCGGGCACGATGGACTGCGCCAACTGGCCGTCCACCGGCGAGATCGACATCATGGAGGACGTCAACGCGCTGTCCGAGCACTCCGGGACGCTGCACTGCGGCACCGACCCGGGCGGCCCGTGCAACGAGACGACCGGGCTCGGCAGCGGGCTGCAGGCCTGCTCCGGCTGCCAGACCGGCTACAACACCTACTCCGTGATCGTCAACCGGACCAACACCAGCGACGAGTCGATCACCTACTACCTCAACGGAACCGCCTACTACACGGTGACCGAGGCCACGGTGGGCACGGCCGCCTGGCAGGCGGCCGTTGACCACGGGTTCTTCCTCATCCTCGACCTGGCCGTGGGCGGCGCTTACCCGAACGCGATCTGCGGCTGCGCCTCGCCGTCCGGCTCGACCAGCTCGGGCGGGTCGATGAGCGTGGGCTACGTCGCGGTGTACACGACCACGGGCAGCGGGAGCAGCGGCGGCGGTAGCGGCGGCGGTAGCGGTAGCGGCGGCGGCACGTCGTGCACCACGACCGCGACCGCGAACATCTCCGCCGACTGCTACTCCGCCAAGCAGGGCACCATCGACGTCACGTCCGCCACCGGGGACAGCAACCCGAGCGGCGTGGACGGCAACCAGGTGGCGCAACTGGTGAACGGCGACTACCTGGAGTACGGCAACGTCAGCTTCGGCACGACCGGGTCGACGCAGTTCGACGCCCGGGTCGCCTCCGGCGCCGCCGGCGGCGTGAGCGGCCTTGTCGAGGTGGTGCTCGACAACCCGTCGAATGCCCCGGTGGGCAGCTTCGCGGTCGGCAACACCGGCGGCTGGTCGTCCTGGGAGACGATCCCGGCCAACATCTCCACGGTCACCGGCACGCACAACGTGTACCTGGAGTTCGTCTCCGGGGCCGGCGGCAGTCCGCCGTACGTGAGCCTGCACTACTTCGACTTCCCGGCCACCTGACAACCTGACGATCCGGCAACCTGACAACCTGACAACCCGACAACCCGACGATCCGACGATCCGACGGCCGCGGGCCGCGGCGATGCCGCCGCTGCCCGCGGCCGTCAGGGTTGTGCCCGGTCACCAGGCGCGCTCCGGAACGCGGTGCGCCGGGACGCGGGCGTCGTGCTGGCCCCTGCGGTAACCGGCGGTCACCCGCGGACTGGCGTGCCCCGTTCGCCGCCCGCAGGTGGCCGGGACCACCCGGTGGCGACCTTGACGTGCCCGGGCGTGCCATCGTGCCCCGGCGCGCCGACCCGCCGCCTGGACGCCGCCGGGACGCCGGCCCGCCGCCTGGACGGCCGCGGACGGCGCGGGCGCCCCTGCACTAGAAAACAAGACTAAACTTCACTAAAATGCCTGAGCAGGCGGGCAGGAGGCCGGACGGACCTGCGTGACGAAAAGGAGCTCACCGATGGCCCAGTACCACGCGACCGTGGAGTCGCGGAGCCCGGCGGCCGAGACGTTCGGCTACCTGGCGATCTTCAGCAACGCGGCGGACTGGGACCCCGGGGTGCTGGCCGGGGAGCGGCTGGACGCCGGACCGCCCCGGGCGGGCAGCCGCTTCCGGCTGACGGTGCCGTTCCTCGGGGTCCGGATGTCCCTGACCTACGAGGTCTTCCGGCTCGTGCCGGACCGGGAGGTCCTGCTGCACGCGGCCAACGGCCTGCTGCGGTCCGCCGACCGCATCGTCGTGACCGGCACCGCGAACGGCTCGACGGTCAGCTACGACGCGGAGGTGCGGCTGCGAGGCCCGCTGCGGGTGCTCGACCCGCTGCTGCGGCCGGGTTTCCGCGTCGTGGCGGAACGGGCGGCGGCCGGGCTCGCCGACGTCCTGTCCCGGCGCCCGCCGGGGCGCGGTGCCGAGGCGCCAGCGGCCGCGCGGGCCACGTCCGGTGGGGAGGGAAAGCCGGCGCCGGAGGGCAGGCCGTGACCGGCCTCGGGCGGGCGGTGGACGCGGCACTCGAAGCGAGCGTGGTCCCCGGCTTCTCCCGGATCGGGCTGGCCGCCCGGTCCCGGCTGCTGCCCGAGTTCACCGCCGGCGATCCTCCCGCTATCGGCGGAAAGACCGTCATCATCACCGGTGCCACCTCCGGGATCGGGTACGCGGCCGCAGTCGCCCTGGCCTGGCGGGGCGCGGCGGTCCACTTCCTCGCCCGCGACCGCGGCCGGGCAGAACGAGCCCGGCGCGATATCGCCGCCGCATCCGGCAGCACGCGCGTCAGCTACGGGCTGGCAGACATGGAGGACCTGGACTCGGTGCGCGATTTCGCCCGCCGGTTCAGCGCCGAGCATGACCGCCTCGACGTGCTCATCCACAACGCGGGCGCCATCCACCCCCAGTACCGCGCGGACGAAGCCGGGACGGAACTGACCGTCCTCGGCCAGGTGGTCGCGCCGTTCCTGCTGACCCGCCTGCTGCTCCCGGCGCTGGCCGACGCCGCCCCTTCCCGGATGATCACGGTCTCCTCCGGAGGGATGTACACGCAGCGCCTCGATCCCGCCACCCTGCAGCTGCCAAGATCGCGCTACCAGGGCGTCACCGCATACGCCAAGGTCAAGCGAGCGCAGGCGGCGCTGAGCGGGGAGTGGGCACGGCGGATGGCCGGAACCGGCGTCGCCTTCCACGCCATGCACCCCGGCTGGGTGAACACCGCCGGCGTCGCCGCCGCGCTCCCGCGCTTCTACCGGGCCCTCCGGCCCGTCCTGCTCACGCCGGAACAAGGGGCCGACACCATCGTCTGGCTCGCCACCATGCCGCCGCAGCGGCTGGGCAGCGGCCGGTTCTGGCACGACCGGCGCCCGCGGCCCGAGTACCCGCTGCCGTGGACCCGCGGGCAAGCCCCTGGTGCCGCGCGCGAACTCTGGGACCACCTGGACACGGCGACCGCCGCCTGGCTGTGACGGCTACCCGCCGTGAGCCTGTCCTGCTTCGGCTTCCGCGCCACCTGACAATCCGCGGACCGCGGGCAGCGCGCAGCGGCGGTACCACCGCTGCCCGCGCGTTCCACCCCGGCCTGACCTGATATAACTAGCTGCGGCAGTGGCAGGGCGGGACTGGGAGAAGGCGTTGATCATGCTCGACCAGGCAGTCGGTTCTTGGCTTGACGACCTCGCGTCTAGCGCGCCGGCCCCCGGCGGCGGCGCGGGGGCGGCCATGAACGCCGCGGTGGGCGCCTCCCTGGTCGCGATGGTGTGCAACCTGACCATAGGAAAGCCCCGGTACGCCGCCCACGAAGAGCTGATGACCGAGGCGCTGGCGCAGGCCACCGGCCTGCGCGACCGGGCGCTGCGGCTGGTGGGCGAGGACGCGGCCGCGTTCGGCGCCGTCGCCGCCGCCTACCAGCTCCCCAAGGGCACCGAGGACGAGAAGGCGGCCAGGACCCAGGCGATCCAGGCCGCGCTCGGCGAGGCCGCGGCCGTGCCGCTGCGCATCGCGGCGACGGCGGCCGAGATCACCGACGTGGCCGGCCGGATCCTGGCCGGCGCCAACGTCAACGTGATCTCGGACGTGGGCGTGGCGGCCGCCTCGGCCCGGGCGGCCATCGAGGGCGCGGCGCTGAACGTCGAAGTCAACCTGGCCGCGATGAACGACGAGGCCGCCCGCACGGCGATCGGTGAGGAACTCCGCCGCTACGCCGGGTCGGCGGCGGCGGCGGACCAGATCGTGGCGGCGGTGCGGGAGAGGATCTCACGGTGAAGACGATCGACGGCCGCGCTATCGCGGCGGCGCTCAGCGGCGAGGTCTCGGCCCGAGTGGCCGCCCTCGCGGCCGCGGGCCGGGTTCCGGTGCTGGCCGTCGTGGTGCCGACCGATGACGAGGCGACCGCGTGGTACGTCCGGTCGATCCAGCGGACGGCGGCTAAGGCCGGCATCACCTGCCGGGTGGACGTGCTCGACGCCCCGGACGCCGCGGCGGTCAACAAGCGCCTGGACGAACTGTCGGACGATCCCGGCGTGCACGCGATCGTCTGCCAGACGCCGCTGCCCGCCGGCCTCACCCTCGCCGAGGCGGGCACGCACATCGCACCGGGGAAGGACGTCGACGGGGCCAACCCGGCCAGCCTCGGGCGGCTCGCGGTCGGGCTGCCCGCCTACGCGCCGGCCACGGCCGCCGCGGTGCTCGAGATACTGCGCCAGGAGAACGTCCCGCTGGCGGGCGCGGAGGCCGTCGTCGTCGGCCGGTCGGCGGTGGTCGGCAAGCCGGCGGCGCTGCTGCTGGTGGCGGAGAACGCCACCGTGACGATCTGCCACTCGCGCACGGCGGACCTGGCGGCGGTCTGCGCCCGGGCGGACGTGCTGGTGGCGGCCGTCGGGCGGGCCGGCCTGATCGGGCCGGAGCACGTGCGGCCCGGTGCGGTGGTCATCGACGTGGGCACCAACCCGACGGCCGACGGGCGACTCGTCGGCGACGTCGACCTGCGCGAGCGCGACCACGCCGCCGCCATCACGCCGGTTCCCGGGGGCGTGGGCCCGGTGACCACCATGCTGCTCATGCGGCACGTCGCCGAGGCGGCCGGCGCCGCCGTCCGATGACGGCGCCCCACGGGGAACGCAGCCGCAAGCGCGGCGATACCGGCAAGCCGGGCATACAGGACACCCCCGCACCGCGACTAAGGGACTGGGACTAGGACTCCGTAACGGTTTTTCGCGGGCCGTGGCCGGGCGGCGGGAAGACCGGGGTCTCGTACCCGGCGGCGGCTTCGGACATGCGGTCGTAGGCGGCCAGGACCAGCTGGCCTGCGCGCCGGCTTTCGTCAGCCTGGCTCTCGTCCGGTTCGAGGCCGTCGGCGCGGGTCTGGAGCGCGGCGATGATGTACTCCACGTCGGCGCGGTCCTCGATCCCGTACAGGCGGAAGAAGAACGCGTCCAGCTCCGCGCGCAGGCTGGCCCGGCGGCCGGCGTCCCAGTTGAACGGCTCCTCGCCGTGGTCGTCCAGGTCCCGGGCGAGCGGGCTCAGGTCGGGCGCGGTGTACACGAGCTCGAGCACCCGGGGCACGATGAACGGCAGGTGCGGCTCGAGCATGTCGGGGGTCGGCACGGGAAGCTGCTTCCACTGGGCGGCCCGCAGGGCGGGGCCGTCGGTCTTCTGCCGGGCGACGTACTCGAAGACCAGCGAGCTCTGCGCGGCGACGAGGGCCGCGGCGAACGGCGGGACGACGCGGGGCAGCATCAGCGGCAGGGCGCCGGCCGTGGCCGCGCGCGGCAGGAACACCGCCACGGCCGCCCGGTCGCGGACGGGGACGCGCCAGGCGCAGAGCCAGGCCCACTTCCAGCCGAGCTCCGCGAGGCGGTCCGCGACGCCGGGGCGCCGGACGGTCTCGCCGTTCCGCTGGACGGCGACCGGGCCGTCTTCGGCGATCCAGCACCGCGGCGGCGCGGCCCGGTGGTCGAACACGCCGACCATCGGGGGCTCGTAGACCGGGAGCATGCGCCGGCCGTCCCGGGTGAAGGCGCTCCCCGCCAGTTCCCAGCCCTCGTCCCGCAGGTCCGGCCCGGCGCGGAGCAGGCCCGGGTCGCCGGCCCTGGGGAACGCCGCTTCCAGCCTCATCTTCCACGGGTTCCCGCCGGCCCGCGTCTCGTCCCACAGGGCCGGCACCCGGCGGTAGACCGCCGTCACGAGCGCGGCGTCCCGGGAACCGCGCAAGGGCGGCAGCGCGCCGGTATTCGGGTTGACGAGCGCGACCTCGCCCGGCGTCAGCGTGAACGACCGGTCGCCATCGGCGAGGTCGGCGGGACAGTCCAACCGGAAGGCGAACCTCGCCGGGACGACGGAGCCCGCACCGGGCACACCGGCGGCAGGCCCTCCGGCAGCGGGCACTCCAGCGGCAGGCACTCCGGCGGCGGGCTCCTCACCGGCGGGCGCCGCGCGGCCGGCCACGGTGAGCAGGCAGTGCCGGGCGTCGGGACTGGTGAAGTCGTAGAGGGAGATCAGCGCGCCCCGGCGCAGCAGGCCGCCGAGCAGGTGCCGGGCGCCGGGGGCGGCCGCGGTCCCCTGGGCGACGGCGCAGCCCGCGCGGCCGCCGGGGGCGAGGAGCGCCGCGGCACGCTCGGTGAAGAGCTGGTCAGCGCGCAGCGCCGAGACGCCGGGTTCGGCCAGGCCGGCCGCGCAGGCGGGATACGCCCCGGAGCCGGCGGCGAACCGGAAGACGACGCTGTCCCCGTGGCGGTCGATCTTCTCCCGCGGCGGGGCGGTCAGGACGCAGCTGAAGCCGCCCCGCCACCGGGTCTCGCCCGCGGGCACCAGGAAGACGTCGGGGAACTCCAGGTCCCAGTGGAAGAACCCGTGCTCAGCACGCAGGCGGCCGATCTCCGCGAGCGTCTCGGGCAGGACCCCTTCGGCCGCCCGCTCGCGCAGGTCAAGCAGCGCCCGGTTGACGATCGCGGGCGGCCCGTCCGGCGTCTTAGCCCAGGCGAAGGCCGCGCACCAGGCGTCGGCGACCAGTCGCTTCGCGCGGAAGGCGGCCGAGTCGCGCCACTGCCGGTACGCGGCCGCCTGGCGGCCGCCGTCGGCAAGCGGCCCGCCAGCCGGCCGCCCGGTCTTCGCCAGGGACCTGGCCAGCGCCTCGTTGGCGTGGGAGTACCCGCCCTGCCCGCTGAACAGGGTGGCCTGGCCCGGGTCCGGCCTGGCGTTGGCCCGGCGCAGGGCCCGGGCGTGCCCGCGGTCGTCGCCGTCGGCGGCCCGGAACGCCTCGTCGGGGATGCCGTGCTCGATCAGCTCAGGGCTCGCGCCGATCAGGGCGTTGCCCGGCCTGATCCGGGCGTCGAGGAAGGGCGGGGGCAGGCCCGGGACGTCGGCCGCCAGCCGCAGGCGGTCCCTCGCCTCGGCCACCGCGTCGCCGCTGGCGTCCACGCCGTAGACGCAGCTCCCCACCACGTCGCGCATGGCCCGCCGCAGCGCGTCCGGCGACTGGCTCCCCTCGCGGGCCTCCGCCACCCGGCGCGCGATCCGGCCGGCCGCCGCGACCAGGAGGCTCCCCGAGCCGCAGGCCGGGTCGCAGACCGTCACCGCCAGCAGGGCCCGCGCGACTTCCGGTCCGGCCGCCTGCGTGGCGGCGCCGGCGTTCCGCTTGCGCTTCGCGGCCTGCCGGCCCCGCTGGACCGCGGCGTCGAGAACCGGCTCAAGGGCGCTGTCGAGCAGGCAATCCGCGAATTCCGGTGGCAGGCGGCCGGTCCCGGCCCCGGGCACCGCAGCCGGCTCCCCCGCCGGTCCCGCACAGGAAAGCGCCGGGCCGTCCCGCATGATCCGTTCCCTGTCGTCGTCGCACCGCACGCGGACCAGAGCCGGGCCGCGTCCGCCAACCAGAAGTATCATGCCATCGGGCGCGCCGCGGAGCCGTAACTGATTTGCCTGGCCGCGTGGGCGTCGGCCATCATGGCGCGCATGGGGCATCTCGAGGTCGCGCACGTCGACTACTACCTGCCGGACGGGCGGCTGCTGCTCAGCGACGCCAGCTTCCGGGTGGGGCAGGGCGACGTGGTGGCCCTGGTGGGGCCGAACGGCGCGGGCAAGAGCACGCTGCTCAAGCTCGCCTCCGGTGAGCTCAAGCCGGACGCGGGCACGGTCGCGACCAGCGGCGGACTCGGCGTGATGCCGCAGTTCGTCGGGTCGGTGCGCGACGAGCGGACCGTGCGGGACCTGCTGGTGGCCGTGGCCCGGCCCGCGATCAGGGACGCGGCGCTGGCGGTGGACGCGGCCGAGCTCGCGATCATGGAGCGCGACGACGAGGCCGCCCAGCTGGACTACGCGCAGGCGCTGTCCGACTGGGGCGACGCCGGCGGGTACGCGGCCGAGACCATCTGG
The DNA here is from genome assembly GCA_027326205.1 of Actinomycetota bacterium. Classification (GTDB taxonomy): domain Bacteria; phylum Actinomycetota; class Actinomycetes; order Streptosporangiales; family Streptosporangiaceae; genus Trebonia. The sequence goes on along the minus strand of DAHWEX010000628.1, from coordinate 11,453 downwards.
GACATGTGCACGATGGCCGCCCTGGGGGTGCCGTACGAGAAGGCGCAGTGGCGCCAGGTCGCCACCTTGTCCGGCGGCGAGCAGAAGCGCCTCGTGCTCGAGGCGCTGCTGCGCGGCCCCGACGAGGTGCTGCTGCTCGACGAGCCGGACAACTACCTGGACGTCCCGGGCAAGCTGTGGCTGGAGGGACAGCTGCGCGACACGGCCAAGACCGTGCTGTTCGTCTCGCACGACCGGGAACTGCTCGCCCAGGCGGCGTCGGTGATCGTCAGCGTCGAGCCGGCCCCGGGCGGGTCGGACGTGTGGGTGCACGGCGACGGCTGGGCCTCGTTCCACGAGGCGCGCGAGCACCGCTTCGAACGGTTCGAGGAGCTGCGCCGGCGCTGGGACGAGAAGCACGCGCAGCTCAAGAAGCTCGTCGCCGACATGCGCCAGTACGCCGCCCGCAGCGACGCGATGGCCTCCCGCTACGCCGCCGCGCAGACCCGGCTGCGCATGTTCGAGGAGGCGGGGCCGCCGCCGGAGCCGCCCCGCAGGCAGGACATCAGGATGCGGCTGCGCGGCGGCCGCACCGGCAAGCGGGCGGTCACCTGCGCGGGCCTGGAGCTCACCGGGCTGATGAAGCCGTTCGACCTGGAGGTCTGGTACGGCGAGCGGGTCGCGGTGCTCGGCTCCAACGGCTCGGGCAAGTCGCATTTCCTGCGCCTGCTGGCGGGGCGGGAAGTCGCCCACGCCGGGGAGTGGAAGCTCGGCGCGCGGGTCGTCCCCGGGTTCTTCGCGCAGACCCACGCCCACCCGGAGCTGGCCGGGCGGACGCTGACGGCCATCTTGTGGGACCTGCACGCCCGCGACCGCGGCGCCGCGATGAGCGTCCTGCGCCGGTACGAGCTGGAGCGCCAGGGCGACCAGCGGTTCGGCAGCCTCTCCGGCGGCCAGCAGGCCCGCTTCCAGATCCTGCTGCTCGAGCTGCAGGGGTCGACGGCGCTGCTCCTCGACGAGCCCACCGACAACCTGGACCTCGAATCCGCCGAGGCCCTTCAGGAGGGCCTGGAGTCCTACGAGGGGACCGTCCTCGCGGTCACCCACGACCGCTGGTTCGCCCGCACCTTCGACCGCTTCCTCGTCTTCGGCGCCGACGGGGTCGTCCGCGAGAGCGCCGAGCCGGTCTGGGACGAGACCCGGGTGCGGCGGGCCCGGTAGCGCGGCGCGGACAGCAGACGGGAAGCCCGGGCCCGTTCGGGATAACCGGTCTCGGGATAACCCGGCTCGGGATAACCCCAAAGGTCATACCGAACGGGCGGTTGCTGCGCCGCTCGGGTCAGGTCAGGTCGACCTCGGCGACCCGGCCGCCGGACACCGCGAGGCGACGGGTGACCGACACCGACTCCAGCATCCGGCGGTCGTGGGTCACCAGGAGGAACGTCCCGGGGTAGGAGTCAAGCGCCGACTCCAGTTGCTCGATGGCGGGCAGGTCGAGGTGGTTGGTCGGCTCGTCGAGCACGAGCAGGTTCACCCCGCGGGCCTGCAGCAGCGCCAGCGCGGCCCTGGTCCGCTCCCCCGGCGACAGCGACCCGGCCGGCCGCAGCACGTGCTCCCCCCGCAGGCCGAACTTGGCCAGCAGCGTCCGGGTCTCCTCGGGGACCTGACCGGGTGCCTGCGCCGCGAACGCGTCAAGCAGCGGCGCGGGACCGTCGAAGACCGACCGGGCCTGGTCCACCTCGCCCACCGAGATCCCCGACCCGAGCGACGCGGAACCGGACGAGAGCGGCACCCGGCCGAGCAGCGCGCCGATCAGGGTTGACTTGCCCGCCCCGTTCGGCCCGGTGACCGCGACCCGGTCCGCCCAGTTCAGCTGCAGGTTCACCGGTCCGAGGGTGAAGCCGGGCAGCGACACGACCGCGTCGCGCAGCGACGCGGCGACGGTGCCCGAGCGCGGCGCCGCCGCGATCGTCATCCGCAGCTCCCACTCCTTGCGCGGCTCGTCCACGGCCTCGAGCCGCTCCAGCATCCGCTCGGTGATCTTGATCTTGCTGGCCAGCTTCTCCGTCCGGTTGACCTGCGCGGAAAGCCGGTGCTTGTCCTTGTCCGGCGCCTTGGCCCTGGCCTGCCGCACGCCCCGGTCGGCCCAGCCGCTCTGCGTCCGCATCCGGTCGGTCAGCGCGGTCCGCTGGTCGGCGTACTTCTCGTAGGTGTCCCGCGCGTGCCGCCGCGCGATCCCGCGCTCCTCCAGGTACGCGAGGTACCCGCCGCCGTACAGGTGCACCGACTGCTGCGCCAGGTCGAGCTCGAGCACCTGGTCCACGGTCCGCTCCAGGAAGGCCCGGTCGTGGCTGACGAGGACCGTCCCGGCCCGCAGCTTCGCGACGAAGTCCTCCAGGACGGCGAGCCCCTCGGCGTCCAGGTCGTTGGTCGGCTCGTCGAGCAGGAAGATGTCGTACCGCGACAGCAGCAGCGACGCCAGGTTCGCCCGCGCGGCCTGCCCGCCGGACAGCGAGGTCATCGGCGCGGTGAGCCGCACGTCGAGCCCGAGCGAGGCGGCGACCTTGGCCGTTCGCTCCTCCAGGTCCGCGCCGCCCAGGCTCATCCACCGCTCGAACGCCGCCGCGTACGCGTCGTCCGACCCCGCGTCGGCGGCCTCGAGCGCGGCCGTCGCGGCGTCGAGTTCGGCGGCGGCGCCGACGACCCCGGTCCGCCGCTCGATGAACGCGAGCACGCTCTCGCCCGCGCGCCGCTCCGGCTCCTGCGGCAGGTACCCGACGGTCGCCGTCGGCGGGTTCAGCGACACGGACCCGGCATCGCGGGCACCGTCGTCGAGGCCGGCGAGCATCCGCAGCAGCGTGGACTTCCCGGCGCCGTTGGCACCGACAAGCCCGATCACCGTGCCGGGCGGCACCACGAGGTCGACCCCGGAGAAGACGACCCGGTCCGCGTGCCCCGCGGACAGGCCCTTAGCCGTCAGTACAGCGTTCACCCGAACAATCTAGGGCAACCGCTCCGCCGGACGGGCGGGCTTGGCGGGCTTGGGCGGGATGCCGCCCGGCGCTCAGCGCCGGTGACCGTGCCTGCGGACGATGGCGTCCAGCACCTCCGCGGCCTTGGCCCTGTCGACGCCGACGGCCTGCAGTTCGGCCGCGGTCAGCCGGGTGGCCAGGGTCCACGGATTGCGTTCCCGCCGGCCGTCAACCTTGGCGAGCCGGTAATATACCTCGCCGTCCGCGCGCAGCACCCACTCCCAGGTGCTCACCGCCAGCTCACTGACGGAACGAACGCTGACCTGGGCGATTACCTTCGGGGAAAGCAATGCCATCGATATGCCCTCTCGGCTGTTGACCGCTGGGCGCAAGTCACGGTTCCCCGGGCCCGGTCATGTTGCTCTGACATGACAGAGGTTACCGTGAAACGCTGCAAAGGATTGCATAACCCGACCATGCTGTGATTTACATCACATTTTATCGCCGAAAAATGGCACGGTTTGTCACATAAAGCAGCCATACGTGGGTCTCGTGTGCCCCTCACGGCTGAAATCGGGGCGCCGACCCGGGCACGGAACGCTTCCCGGCCGCCCTCAGCAGCGCCGAGACCGCCGGGCCGGTCATCAGGACTGGTTGCTGCAAACGTTTGTCTATGCCCTTGGCCGACTCAGCCGCGGGACGGGTGTATACATGCGGCCGCGGCCGCGCGGCCTCCGGGGCCGCGGCCGCGCGGACGAGCCATCGGCTCCTCGTCGGGCGCGGGCCGGCGCAATCATTTACGGGCGCATCCGGGTGAGTTAAGGTTCCCGGCAGAACCGGCTGTTCGATGTCAAAGGGGACGTTTCGTGAACAAGCCAGCTGAAGCCCCTGAGCAGTTCGACGCGGTGGTGGTGGGGGCCGGTTTCTCGGGCCTGTACCTGCTCTACCGGCTGCGCCGGCTCGGGCTGTCGGTGCGGGCCTTCGACTCGGCCGACGACGTCGGCGGGACGTGGTACTGGAACCGGTACCCGGGAGCGCGCTGCGACATCCCGACCACGGACTACACCTACAGCTTCGACCCGGAGCTGGAGAAGGAGTGGACCTGGTCCGAGAAGTACGCCACGCAGCCGGAGATCCTGGACTACCTGCGGTTCGTGGCCGACCGCTACGGCCTGCGCGCGGACATCCAGTTCGCCACCTCCGTCGACTCCGCCCGCTGGGACGAGCGGGACGAGCGCTGGAGCATCACGACGGACCGCGGTACGCGGCTGCGCTGCCGGTACTACATCATGGCCAGCGGCTGCCTTTCGCTGCCCAAGTCGCTCGATATCGAGGGCGCCGGCCGGTTCGCGGGCAAGGTGTACTTCACCAGCCGGTGGCCGCACGAGGGGGTCGACTTCACCGGCCAGCGGGTCGCGGTCATCGGCACCGGGTCCTCGGGCATCCAGTCGATCCCGCTGATCGCCCGCCAGGCCAGCCAGCTCACGGTCTTCCAGCGAACCCCGAACTTCTCCGTCCCGGCGCGTAACGGCCCCGCCCCGGCCGGCCGGCTGGCCTGGCTGGCCCGGGACCGCGCGGAGTACCGCGACGCCGCCCGGTGGTCGCCGGGAGGAGCGCCGGTCGAACTGACCGACGTCCTCGGCGTGACCGCGAGCGAGGCGGTCGCCCGGCAGCGGTTCGAGGACGCCTGGGACCAGGGCGCGCTGTTCAGCATCCTCGGCGTCTTCGCCGACCAGGCGGTGAACCCGGCGTCCAACGACATCGTGGCCGAGATGATCCGGGAGAAGATCCGCGCGGCGGTGCACGACCCTCAGACGGCGGACGCGCTGTGCCCGAAGGACCATTACTTCGGCACCAAGCGGCCGTGCCTCGACACCGGCTACTTCGAAACCTACAACCTCCCGCACGTCCGCCTCGTCGACCTGGGCCGGCAGCCGATCACCGGCATCACCCCCGGCGGCATCGAGGTGGCCGGCGAGTCGTTCGGCTTCGACGCGATCGTGTTCGCCACCGGCTTCGACGCGATGACCGGCGCCCTGACGGCCGTGGACGTCCGCGGCCGTGGCGGGCTGTCCCTGGCGGAGAAGTGGGCGGCCGGCCCGTCCACTTACCTGGGGCTGATGACCGCCGGGTTCCCGAACTTCTTCATGATCACCGGCCCCGGCAGCCCGTCGGTCCTGTCGAACATGGCCGTCTCGATCGAGCAGCACGTGGACTGGGTCGCCGACTGCCTCAGGGACATGCGGGCCGAGGGCTCCGAGACGATCGAGCCGACCCCGCTCGCCGAATCCGGCTGGGACCAGCACGTCCGGGACTGCGCCGCCATCACCCTGCATCCCACCGCCAACTCCTGGTACATGGGCGCCAACGTCCCCGGGAAGCCGCGGGTGTTCCTGCCCTACGTCGGCGGGGTGCACGTGTACCGGCAGGCGTGCGACGACGTGGTCGCGCAGGACTACCTCGGGTTCCGGCGCAGCGGTCCCGGCGGAGAACGGTGCAGGGACGGGGTAATCCGCCAGTTGCAGCCGGACGTCTCCCTGGTCCTGCAGCTGATGGCCGGCCTGGGCCTGCCGCCCATGGAAAGCCTGCCGGCCGACGAGGCGCGGGCCATGATGGCGGCGGCCGCGGCGGCCCGCCCGCCGAGCCCGGAGGTGGGCGAGGTGGCGGACGGCGTGCTGCCCGGCCCGGCCGGGGACCTGCCCTACCGGCTCTACCGCCCGGCGTCGGCGGGCCCGCACCCGCTGGTGGTGTACTTCCACGGCGGCGGCTGGGTGCTCGGCGACCTGGACTCAGACGACCCGCTGTGCCGGGACCTCTGCGTCCGGGCGGACGCGGTGATCGTGTCGGTGAACTACCGCCACGCGCCCGAGGCCCGCTTCCCCGCCGCCGCCGACGACGCCTTCGCGGCGCTGCGCTGGACGGCCGCCCACGCCGCCGAACTGGGCGGCAACCCCGGCCAGGTCGCCGTGGCGGGCTGGAGCGCCGGCGGCAACATCGCGGCGGTCGCCTGCCAGCTCGCCCGCGACGCCGGCGGGCCGCGCGTCGCGGGACAGCTCCTCATCACCCCGGTCACGGACTGCGACATGACCCGGCCGTCCTACACCGAGAACGGGGACGGGTACGTCCTCACCACCCCGCTGATGCACTGGTTCTGGGATCATTACACCGGCGCCGGCACCGGCGCGGCCGACCGCGGCGACCCGCGCGCCGCCCCGCTCCGCGGCAACCTGGACGGGCTGCCCCCGGCCTGCGTCGTCACCGCGGACTTCGACCCGCTGCGCGACGAGGGCCTGGCCTACGCGGACGCGCTGGAGGCCGCGGGGACGCGGGTGCGCCGGATCCGCGCCCGCGGGCACACCCACACCTCGGCGACGATGGTCGGCGTGGTGATCTCCGGGGCTCCGGTCCGGGCCGAGATCGCGGCCGCGCTGAGAGACTTCTTCCCGCCGGCGCCCTAGGAAGGCCCAGGCGGCCGGCGGGGACAGAAAGCCCTGCCCCAGGGGGTGGCCTGGGGCAGGGCGGTGACTGCGTTTCTAAGCGGCGTTTCTAAGCGGCGCGGGTCTAGAACCTGAGGCGCCAGACGCCGCGCCCGTGCGTGGCGGCGTAGATGTAGCCGCCCGGGCCGGACGTCAGGTCGTTGACCGACACGTTCGGCAGGCCGGCGCCCAGGTGGCGCCACATGGTGCGGGTGCCCCAGAACTCGCGGGCGGTGTACACCCCGGCGTCGGTGGCCAGGGCCAGCTGGCCGTGGGCGAGCACCAGGGCGTCGGAGGCGATGTCGGGCAGGTTGCCGGAGATGTTAGTCCAGGTCTTGCCGCCGTTCCAGGTTTCGAAGACGTGGCCGGTGCCCCCGCCTGGCACGAAGCGGCGGGAGTACCCGTTGAACACCGCGTAGGCGTGAGCCGGGTCGGCCGGGTCGACGGTGACGCCGGAGATGTAGCGCTTCGGCAGGCCGGCCGTGTTCACCTCGTGCCAGGTGCCGCCGTAGTTGGTGGCGATGCCCGAGGCGAAGGACGGGCCGGGGTTGCCGCCGCCGCCGACCCACGCGGCGTAGATGACCTTGCCGTCGCGGGCCGAGGACAGCGCCGTGACCGAGTTGCCCGACCCGGTGTCGTAGACCGGGGTCCAGTCACAGGTTGCCTCGCTGGTGCAGGTCGTGCTCCAGCCGCTCGTGGAGACCCACACGTCCTCGCCGCCGCCGACCCAGGTGTTTGGGTTCTGCTGGTCGGGGACCAGCGGCATGACGAACCGCGGCGCCGGGTCGCAGTTGGCGTCCGGCTTCTGGCCGACCGTCGCCTGTCCGGCGCAGGTGAAGCTGGCGAAGTCGCTGAACGAGTGGCCGCCGTCGGTGGTGGTGTACAGCGCGCCGTAGGTGTACTCGCCGACCCAGTTGTTGCCGTTGCTCGGATCGACGATCACGTCGAACCCGTCGCCGCCGGCCGCCTCGGCCGACTGGGTGAACGCGGTGTTGTCGACCATGGTGCCGTTGTCCTGCAGCCCGCCGACCACCTGCGTGGTCCCGTTCGGCAACTGCCCGGCCCGGGCGTCGTAGAACTGCAGGTCGTGCAGCGTCGCGTTGAGGTCGGCCCAGTTGCCGTCCTCGGAGTCGTCGCTCAGCGGCCGGCTGTACACGCCACCGTCGTTGCCGATGACGATCTTGCCGTCGGTGATCATCATGGCGTGCTGGTCGGGGTGCGTGGTGTTCGGGCAGGTATTGGTCGTGTCGCAGGCGAAGGGGTAGTTCCAGTAGGGGCTGGCCGCCACCCAGGTCTGGCCCGCGTTGGTGGACTCGAAGACCTCCTCAAGGCCCATGTACACGTGACTGGGGTTGGCCGGGTCGACCGCGAGGTCCTGGTTGTACCAGGCCTGGATGCCGACGCCGTAGCCGGAGCCGACGGCGAGGGCCGAGCCGGAGGCGGCGAGCGAGGCCTCGTCGCCGATCTTGGTCCAGGGGCCGGTCACGCTGGCGGGGGCGGAGCCCGTTCCCGAGGCGACGAAAACGCCCTGCAGCACGGACTCGTCTCCGGCCGTCAGCATGGCGGGCGACTGAACGACCGCGTACAGCTTGCTGCCGTCCGCCGAGTAGGCGAAGGTGGTGCGGCCGATGTCGGAGGCGACGATGTCCCCGGTCGGCGTGACCTTGCTGAAGGTCTGCCCGAAGTTGGTCGACTCGTAGAAGCCGTTGTAGGCCGTGTTGCCAGGCCCGTGCCAGCCGATCGCGGTGATGACGTCCCTGCCGCCCGTGCCGGGGACGACCGCGACATCGGTCACCTGCTGGTCGTAGGGCGGGAAGTCGGTCGGGCCGGCCGGGTCGAGCACCTCCGACCACTGCTGCCGGGCCGCGTTCCAGCGGAACAGGCCGTTGTTCGTGGCCGCGTACGCGTCACCCGCCGGGTCGAAGGCGATGCGGAAGATCGTCCGCGGCCCGATCGGGTCGGCCCGGCCGCCCACCTGCTTCCAGGAGTTGCCGTCGTTGGTGCTGACCCACACGCCGTCGCCCTGGTAGGAGTCCTGCGACTCGTTGGCCTCGCCGGTGCCCAGCCAGAGCGCGCCGTTGGCCGGGTCGACCGCGAGGGCGCCGGTGGACATGTCGGGCAGGTTGTCGGTGACCGGGGTCCAGTGCGCTCCCTGGTCGGCCGAGCGCCACACGCCGCCGTCGGCCGCGCCCGCGAACCAGTCACCGTTCGCGGTGGTCGCCAGCGCGGTGACCCGGCCGCCGACGAGGGAGAAGCCCGCGCCCACGTTCGACCAGAACGGGTCGGTGTAGTTGGACGGCTGGCCGTTGTACGGCTGCGTGGTGAACTGCTGCCACTTGCCCGGCGTCGACCCGATCAGCGCCGCCTGCTGCGCGGCGGCGCCGATCGCGTCCCCGGTGAGGTACCCGGCGGGCGCGGTGCGCTCGGCGTTGTAGGCGGCCATCGTTTCCATGAGGTCGCCGTCGGCGCCCTGGTGGGTGTTGACCGGGACGGTCGGCGTGGCGGCCGGGCTGGCCGGGCCGGCCACGTTAGACGTGCCCGTGTTGAGGAAGCCGTACAGCGCCGACTGGCGCGCGGCGGCTCCGTGCAGCGGGCGCTGCCCGGTAGTAGCGGCTGAGCTGGGCTGCGCTGTCCCGAGCGCCGTGACCACGGCGACGATGCTGACTGCAAGTGTCCCGACCAGGCGCGGCCGGCGCGGGTGTCTCAGACGGTGCATAGGGCCTCCATTCGATGCCCGGACCCCGGCTCCACTCGTTTCGCGGGGTCCGACGGCCAACTGGATGCCCCAGATGCTCCTACAATTTCGCGGCGATTGGTAGCCACCGCCCGTAGATTTTTGTGTAGGGCATATTAAAAAACGGATAATTGGAAATCATGCAAATAACGGGCATGTTCCGGGCAATGCGGACAGGCCAATGGGCCGGCCGGCCCGGAGCACGGGTTCAGAGCACGGGTTCAGAGCAGGGGCGAGGCCATGCCGATCATGTCTTCGATCAGCCGGGTGCGGAAGCGCCGGCCCTCGACGGTCTCGGCCTCGACGGCGGCCGACTGGGAGAGGTAGCCGAGTTGCCGCTTGCGGACGGCCGCGGCGAGACCGGGGTCGAAGACGAGCAGGTTGTTCTCGAAGTTCAGCTCCAGGCTGCGCCGGTCCATGTTCGCCGAGCCGACGAGGGTGATCCGGGCGTCGACGGTGACCGACTTGGTGTGCAGCAGGCCCAGCGGGTATTCGAAGAGGCGTACGCCGCAGGCGAGCAGGTCCGGGTAGACGCTGCGGCTGGCGGCGGCGACGAGCGGGGAGTCGTTGCGTGCGGGCACGATCAGGGTGGTGGTCACGCCGCGGCGCGGTGCGGCGCACAGCGCCCGGAGCAGCGCCTCATCGGGCACGAAGTAGGGCGTCGTGATGATCAGCTCGTGCTCGGCGGCGTACAGCGCGCTGACGAAGGAGTCCGACATCGGGTTGCCCGGCGTGGTCGGTCCCGTGCCGAACATCTGCGCGATCACGCCGCCGTGGTGCTGCTCGGGCTCCGGCGCCGCCGCGGGCAGTCCGTAGAGATCCTCCCCGGTCTCGGCGATCCAGGTGGCGAGGAAGAGATGCTGTGCCTGCCGCACGACCGGCCCTTCGCAGCGCAGCAGGATGTCGATCCAGGGCGCGTACTTCGCCTTGACGCGGAACGCCGGGTCGGCGCAGTTCTGGCTGCCGCAGAACGCGATCCGGTTGTCGACGACCACCAGCTTGCGGTGGTTGCGCAGGTCGACCCGGCCCATCGCGAAGCGGCCCAGGCGGGGGATGTCCTCCAGCGCGGCGAGCAGGTGGACGCCGGCCTCGCGCAACTGGCGCCAGCGGTGGCCGCGGATGAAGTCGCGCGACCCGAGCGCGTCGACCATGACCCGGCAGGTCACGCCCCGGCGCGCCGCCGCGCTGATCGCGTCGGCGACCCGGCCGCCGTTTTCGTCGTCGAGCCAGATGTAGAAGCTGACGTGGATGTGCCCGGTCGCGGCGTCGAACGCCTCGATCAGCCCGTTGATCGCGGCGTCGCAGTCGCGGGCCGGCTCTGCCGGGGAGGCGTCCGGGTCGCCGAGCAGCGCGATGCGGTTGCCCGGCGTCGGGCCGAAGCCGTTGATCGAGCGGCACAGGTCCGAGACGGAGACGGCGAACGGGCCGTCGGGCCTGGCAACCGCCCCGGCTGGCGGCGCCAGGCGGCGCTCCGCGTCCCGCAGGCGGCGGCCCCGCTCGCGGCCGATGCTGGTCTCGCCGAGGAAGAGGTAGGCGACGACGCCGATGACCGGCAGGCACATGATCGCCGCGATCCAGGCCACCCGCGAGGCCGGCGTCCGGTCCGGCCGGGTGATCGCCCGCAGTACGGCCGACAGGTGGACGACGAACCCGCCGACCGCGACGGCCACCCCGATCAGCTCACCGGACGCCCCGCTCATCATGGCTCCTTACGACATTGGGCCGCCTGGCCCGGACAGCGCACAGACCTGACACCATATCGACGGGGAACGGGAAGCAACCACTCGCCGGCGGATGCGCTCATCGACCTGCCGCTCGCCCGTAGCCGGCTCGCCCCAAGGGCCGCGTCCAGACAGCAGGGCGACCCATCGGGACGTGCGCTATGCTGTAGACATGTCTTCCCGCCGGCTGCTCCTTCGCTAGCCGCGTCGATCCGGATCTGTCGCCGACGCGGCTTTCTCTTCGCCGCTGGGCTTTTCATACTTGCTGGGGCAGACAGAACTCTGAGGACATCCTTCAGCCGGAGTATTCAATGGTGAGGGCACGATGACGGCGGTTGAGACCGCTGGGAACGCTTCCCCCGGGTCTAGGGCCTGCTCCGCGCTCACCTGTCTGGGCGTATCTGCCTTCCTCGATGACCCGAGTCACGGGGAAGCGTCACGGGGAAGCACAGCGTCAACTAGAACAATCAACCCGGGAGTCCGTTACCCATGAATTCCGAGCCAAGCGCCGACGACGCGAAGTTCCGCTACGGCGCTGCACTAGCCGAGCAGATCGAGCTCAAGTGGCAGC
>DAHWEX010000608.1 GCA_027326205.1 Actinomycetota bacterium | reverse complement strand
CGTGGCGGGAGTTCTCCGGGTTAGTCATGTTTCTCCTCTGGCTCGCTGATGGCGGCGGCCGCGAGTTATGCGGATCGTCCCGGCTCGCCACCGCGAGCGGCCAGGCCCGCCTGGCCCAGTCTCGTGACTGCCGCGGGTACTCCAGGCCGCTGCCCGGGGCATCGCGCCTGAAACAGGAAACCGTTTGACGGCCTATGACCGGGTAGGAGACACACTCCCAACGACGGGAGGATCTAATGACTACCTGGGTATGGGTCGCGATCGCGATCGCTGTGGTGGTCGTCGTCGCGCTGGTCGCGGTGGGGGCAAGGAACCGCAGGACCGCTATGCTGCGCGACCGCTTCGGTCCGGAGTACGACCGAGTAGTAGAGAGCAGCGACGACCAGCGGGCGGCCGAGGCCGAGCTTCGCGCCCGTGAGCGGCAGCGTGCTCAGTTCGACATCAAGCCGCTGCCGGAAGCCGACCGCCTGCGTTTCGCCGGCGAATGGCGTGAGCTGCAAGAGCGCTTCCTGGACGAGCCGGCCCAGTCCGCGGCCGCCGCCGATGTCCTCATCACCCGCGTGATGCAAGCGCGCGGTTACCCGATGGGGGACTTCGACGCGCAGGCCGAGCTGGTCTCGGTCGACCACCCGCACACGGTCGAGAACTACCGGTTCGCGCACGCCGTACAGCAGCGCTCGCAGGATCAGCAGGCCAGCACCGAGGAGCTGCGCGAGGCGCTGCTGCGGTACCGGTCCCTGTTCGACGAACTGCTGCGCCCGGAAGGCGAAGACGTCGCGGACCCGGAGGGCGACAGCCCGGCGGGCCCCGCGGCCTCGGACACGGAATACCACGATCAGCAGATAGGACGGTGAGGCGAACAATGAACGACGCCGACAACACCCCGGCCCGCGGGCTGACTACGGAGCAGATCGCCGCGGCCGGCACTACGCCGACCCAGGCGGACGTACCAGCGGCAACCGGTGACCACGCCTACGGTGACCACGCCTACGGTGACCACGCCTACGGTGACCACGCCTACGGTGACCAGGGCGGTGAGCAAGGTTACGGTGACCAGGGCTACCGTGACCCGGGCTACGAAGACGGCAGCGATGCCCCCCACGCTGCGGCCGGCTCCAGCCCGCGGGTCAGCCTGCTTGAGGACGACGAACTGCAGAGCATGACCATGCGCTGGAAGGACATCCAGGCGGAGTTCGTCGACGAACCGAAGGAAGCGGTCAAGGAGGCCGACGCGCTCGTGGCCGAGCTCATGCAGCGGCTAGCCACGATGTTCGCCACCGAACGGGCCGAGCTTGAACACCGCTGGGCAGGCGGCAACCAGGTCTCTACCGAGGACCTCAGGCAGGGCCTGCGCCGCTACCGCTCGTTCTTCGAGCGGCTGCTCGCCGCGTAGCGGCCGTTTGAACGGCCGTCGCGGGCCAGCTTGCGCCACAAGCTGACCCGCCGGGCGCGGGGGCTGTCTTGCAGCCAGCCGAACAGGAGAGCAAGCTACGGGTAGTGCAGTGCCGTCCCGAGAGGAATGCCAATGCCGGCCCGCTCTCACCCACGCCGTCTCTTCGTCGCGCTCGTTACCGGCAGCGTTCTGATCCTCGGATCGCTCGCCGGCTGGTCAGGATCGGCCCGGGCTGCCGGGACCGCGTTCAGCCCCAGTAATTGCGTCACCACGCCAAGCACCGTTGTCCGCGGTATCCAGATCGCCGACCCGGCGTGCGAATTCAGCGGTACGGCCTACACCGCGCCGTTCAGCGCGATCGCCGACGGCAGCGGCCAGCTATCGCGGGTCTGGACCGGCATCGCCAGCGACGGGGCCTCCTACCGGATCGAGGTTCCGCCCAACTGGAACGGGACCCTCGTGATGTTCGCTCACGGTTACCGGGGCACCGGCACCGTGGTGTGGGTCGACGATCCGCAGTTGCGCCAGTACTTCGTCGACAACGGATTCGCCTGGGCCGCGTCGAGCTACGCGATGAACGGCTACGACCCCGGCGACGGCGTCGTGGACACCCACGACCTGCTAGCGGCATTCCCGTCGATCACCGGACTGCACTCCCGGCAGGTGATCATGAGCGGCCTGTCGATGGGCGGCGAGGTGACGACCGCCGAGATCGAGGCGTACAAGGGCGACTTCGCGGGCGCTATGCCCTACTGCGGGGTACTCGCGGGCAACAACCTGTTTGACTACTACCTGGGCGACAACGTCACGGCAGCGGGCCTCACCGGGACGACGATCAGCTATCCGACGACGCTGACGGCCGGCCAGGCGTACGCGCCCGCGTACCAGTCCACGGTGCAGTCCGAGTTGCCCGCCCTCGGGATTACCCCCGACCCGGCCACCGGAGGGCAGACGTTCGCCACCAGCCTGACCAAGACCGGGAGGCTGTGGGCCGACACCGTCGAGCAGATGTCCGGCGGCACCCGTCCCGGGTTCGCCAGCGCACTCGGCTACTGGGACAGTTTCGGGTTC
>DAHWEX010000591.1 GCA_027326205.1 Actinomycetota bacterium | reverse complement strand
CGGCGGCGCGCCGCCGCCATCGCCGTCCTGACCCTGCTCAAGCCGGGCGACGGCCGGGACGTCCTGCGCGCGGTGGCGGAGAGCGGCCCGGACGGAAGCCGTCAGGTGGCGGCCGGGGTGCTAGCCAACCTCGGCGAGGAGCCACCGGGCTTCGCGCAGACGGCACGGCCGTGGCTGCTCGTCGACCTGCTCGCGGTATTCGTCTCGGTCGCGGGCCAAGGGGAAGTGCCAGCGGAAGTGCCAGCGGAACTGCTGGAAGCAATTCGCCCGCAGGCCGACCACCTGTGGCGCGGAGATCACCCGGCCGCGGCCGACCTGCTGCAAGCGGCAGCGGAGGCGATCCGGGACACCGACAGCGCCCTCGCGAAGGAACTGCGCCGCTCCGCCCACAAGGCCCGCGGCCGCCGCTGACGCTAGCACGGGGACGGTGACCACCGACGATAGGCCGCAGGGCGGAACCAGCCGAGAACCGCTACCCTTCGACACCACCAAGGCGCACCAGGCCCGGATGTACGACTACGCGCTGGGCAGATGCTTCCTCGCTCGCCCGAATGCACATAACTGTACTTGACCGAACTATACTTGTGTCGTCTGTATTTCTCTAAGGGACCAGGCTGAGGGAGAAATCGTGGCGGCTAAGCCGGGGCACGTGTTCGACCGGGACCGGGAATGGGCTGGTCTTACGCGGTTCGCCGCCAACCCCCACCCAGGGGCGCTGCTCGGCGTGGTCAGCGGCCGCCGCCGCCAGGGCAAGAGCTTCCTGCTCGAGGCGCTTGCCTCAGCGACGGGCGGGTTGTACTTCCCGGCGCTGGAAGAAACCGAAGCGGTGAGCCTCCGGGCGTTCGCCGCCGCGCTGACCCGGTACGGCATCCCGGTCAGCAGGCCGCTGGCGGACTGGGGCGACGCGATCGCCCTGCTCTTGTCGGCGGCGCGTGACACGCCACGCGTCATCGTCATCGACGAGTTCCCGTTCCTGGTGAAGGCAAGCCCGTCGCTGCCATCGGTCATCCAGCGCGAGCTCGGCCCCGGCGGATCCGGGCGGGCGAGCAAGGCCCGGCTGCTGCTGTGCGGTTCGGCCATGTCCGTCATGGGCCGGCTGCTGGCCGGGCAGGCACCGCTGCGCGGCCGGGCGAGCCTGGAACTGCTGGTCCGCCCGTTCGCCTACCGGGATGCGGCCGAGTTCTGGGGGGCGGGCGACCCGAGGCTGGCGGTCTTGCTGCATTCCGTGGTCGGCGGAACCCCGGCGTACCGGCGTGAGTTCGCCGCGTTCGACGCCCCGGCGGATCTAGCTGATTTCGACCCCTGGGTGACACGGACCGTCCTCAACCCGCAGTCCCCGCTGTTCCGCGAAGCCCGCTACCTGCTGGCCGAAGAGGCCGACATCCGCGACCCGGCCCTGTATCACTCCGTCCTCGGCGCCATCGCCGCGGGCAACTGCACCAACGGCGGGATCGCGAACTACGTGGGCCGCAAGTCAGGGGAGATCACGCACCCGCTGAACGTGCTCGAGGACTCCTCGCTCGTCGCCAGGGAACCGGACGTCTTCCGCCGGGGCAAGTGGACCTACCGGGTGACCGAGCCGCTTATCAACTTCTACGAGGCCGTCATGCGGCCCGACTGGCACCGGCTGGAAGGTGGGCAGGGGGAGTCCGTCTGGGCCGACCGGCGGGCGGCCTTCCTCGCGGGCGTGGCCGGCCCGCACTTCGAGTCGCTCTGCCGCGCCTTCGCTCAGTCGGCCGGCGACGAGGTCTTCGGCGTCCCCGTCGGTGAAGTGGGCGCGGGGGTTGTCAACGACCCGGCCCGCAAGACCCAGATCGAGGTGGACGTCGTTGTGTTCGCCCCCGCCGCGCCGG
>DAHWEX010000574.1 GCA_027326205.1 Actinomycetota bacterium | reverse complement strand
GATCGGCCCGTTCATGAAGAAGGACGTCGCGATCTGCCTGGAGCAGGCCGCCGAGCTCGGGGTCGACCCGGGCCTGCTCATCGATGTCGTCCGGCGGGGCCCGCTGGCCCTCATGTGAACCATGCCGGTACTAGCATCTTTCAGGTGGAGGACGATGGTGGATCGCCGATCCCGGGAGCCGGCCTCCGCCCCGGGAGGGTGATCCGGATCGGGGAAACGGTCAGGCGTCCTGCAGGCCCCTGGACCAGCTCGGTCCAGGGCGTCCTGCGCTACCTGCGGGCGCAGGGCCTCGGCATCGTCCCTGAGCCACTGGGAACCGGCTCATCCGGCCGGGAAGTTCTCGCATATATCGAAGGACGCGTCATCGCGGTCATCCGGTCATCGACCCGCCACGGCTGGTGCGGCCACAGGGCGTCGACGTCAACCCACTGCAGTAGGCCCGGCCCGTCCTCGGCGAGCTTCAGCAGGTACCGGGCCACGCTGGACTTGCCCACGCCAGGCGCGCCGCCGAGCATCACCACGCGCCTCGGACAAAGGTATCCACCCTGCGGTCTCTCGCGCACATCTATTTTCTAGCGCTGGTGACCTCAACGGCCGACCGCTGGACCGCCTGGCGCCGCAACCCGTCCAGTGGAGCCACTTCAGCCCCGGCCTATTGCTCCTTGTGGGGCGTGACGATCCTTCGGTAGCTCGGGTGAGGGCGGCTCATTTCCTCGGTGAGTCCGTGCCTGCGGCAGACGGCGAGGCTGCGGTGATTGTCTTCATGCACGATGGCGTATACCCGGGCGTCACGGGGTGGTACACGGGAGCTCACGTCGGTCATCACGGCCGACATGAGGACGTCGCTGGCGCGTTCCCCGGTAGGGAAAGAACGTCCCTGCCACTTCAGCGCTACTCCCACGACCTCCAGCTTCGTTGCCGGAAAGCCCGGACCGGCACCTGCCTGGAGGATCACTCGCTCGTGCGCGGCAACCCCGAAGAGGTCGCCCGCTGCGGTGAAGGCAAGCAGCAGCCGCGGATCTCCGGCATCGGCGTGCGGGTCAAACGCCCAGTCGGTTAGCTGCGCCTGGATGAACTGCTCGACCTCGGCCTGCCACCGCACCGCGGGGTCAGCGCACGCGAAAGAAGCGAGCAGCTCGCGGTCGCCTGGACTGCCTGGGCGGATATGCCACCCGGTCATCCGTCGATCGTCACCGGGACGAGGATCTGCAACGACTGCGGTTCTCCAGCTAGAAGACGCGCGTCGTCCGCGGTGATGCTTCTCGTCCGGGCGTCGCCGCGCCCGAACGGGCTGAACCCGTCAGCCCCGGGAGGGTCATCGATGTCGATGGCAGGGACGGCCTCTACGACCGCGCTCGTGCCGTCAAGCTTGTCCGCCACGAGCGCGAGGAAGTCTCCTACCCGATCACGACGCGCCGCGCCAGCCATCCACAGCGGTGCCATCGTTGTCGTCCCCTTCATCTCGACTAGCAGCACGAACCGGTCGCTCACCTCGGCGATGCGGCCCGCGAAAACCACCTCGGCCGGAGAAGACAGAAGAATGTCGTTAGCGCGCACCTGCTCGGTGCGGCTCGCGATAGCGCGAAGCGCCTCGGTCAGCGCGGCCGACCCGTTCTCGGGGAGCAGCCCGTAGACCACCTGTTCTGCCTCACGATCCGGCAGCTGCGACATCAGACTGCGCAGGACCGCGAACTCCGGACCCGCTTCCAAGTCCGCCGCGGCGCGGGCCACGCGCGCGGCCGCAGGCGCGTTACCGCGCCGGGCCAGCCGCGCGGCCACGACGTTGAGCGAACTGAAGAATGTCAGCTGGCCGGCGAGACCGCGATCGGCAAAAAGGGTTACGCGCACGCCCTGGCTAACCCACTCATGCCGTCGCAGCGTTCGAAACGGGGCCTCCGCAGCCGGGGATCCACCCGGCTTGAACGCATGCACGATCCGGTCACGAACCACAACCGGCCACGCCGCGATCATCGTCATAACCCTAGTCTAGCACTGAAGCATCGAAACGACGTCTCTACCGTCGACGAGTCGCGCAGTTCGGTGTGGCGAGCGATGCCGATCCGGGTGCTGCTGTTATCTCAGGCGCCCAGTTCCGTGAGGAGCTTGTCTAGCCAGGTCGCGGCCTGGGCGGCGGCCGCGTGGTGGCCGAGGGCGTCGATGGCGGGGCCGTTGAGCTCAAGGTCGAAGACGCCCGGGTAGCCGGCGTCGAGCAGCCAGCCGACGACCGCCGCGAGCGGGACGTCGCCGTCGCCGGGCACGGCGCGGCACG
>DAHWEX010000506.1 GCA_027326205.1 Actinomycetota bacterium | reverse complement strand
CCTACGTCTCCGAAGAACTGATCCGCGAGGCGCTGCACCCCTATGACGGCCTGCTCATAGCGACCAAGGGCGGCCTGGTGCGGACCGGACCGGATCAGTGGAAACCAGTGGGTCGGCCGGAGTACCTGCGCCAGGAAGTGGAGATGAGCCTGCGGCGGCTCGGCCTGGAACGCATCGACCTGTACCAGCTCCACCGCATCGACCCGAAGGTCCCGGTCGAGGAATCCGTCGGTGAGCTGGCCGCGCTCCAGCGCGAGGGCAAGATCCGCCACATCGGCCTGTCCCAGGTGCATGTCGAGCACATCGAGCAGGCACGCGCGGTCGCGGCGATCGTCAGCGTGCAGAACCTCTACAACGTCTCCAACCGCCGGGCCGAGCCGGTGCTGGAGTACTGCGAGCGCGAGGGCATGGCGTTCATCCCGTGGTTCCCCATGGCGGGCGGCGAACTGGCCGGCCCGGGCAGCGCCCTGGAAGCCGCCGCGGCAGCGGGCGGCGCTACCCCGGCGCAGGTAGCACTGGCCTGGCTGCTGCGCCGGTCGCCGGCGCTGCTGCCGATCCCCGGCACCGCATCGGTGGCGCACCTGGAAGAGAACATCGCCGCGGCCGGGATCCGGCTCTCCGACGAGCAGTACCAGCGCCTGCTTTCCGCCGCCTGAACCCGGTCACCCGCCGCCGCGGGAAAGCCCGGCCGCATCGTCGTTCAGGAGTGAGGAAGAACGCTCAGCCCAGCGGGTCCCGCGCGGGGCCGGGCTCCGCGTGGACGAACGTCATGCCGCCGGAGTCGGTCTCGCTGCCGTCGGGCCGGATCAGGTAGCCCTCGTAGCCTTCGATGCCGGTGACCGCGGCCAGGGCCTCGTCGCCGCCGACCGCTACCGCGGTGGCGAGCGCGTCGGCCAGCGCCAGCTTCGGGCCGGTGACGGTGGCGGACGCGGCGCGGGCCCCCGGCCGGCCGGTTCGCGGGTCGATCAGGTGCGGGCCCCGCTCATACGTCCCGGACGTGGCCACCGCCGATTCGACGTCGATGACGCAAGCCAGGGCGTCCCGGCGCCAGGGATGCTGGATGCCGACCCGCCAGCGTCGCCCGGGTGCGGGCGTTCCGTAGCAGGCTATGTCCCCGCCGCCGTTGACCAGGGCGGCGGGGAGGCCGGCCCGGTGCAGCACGGCCAGCCCCCGTTCGACGGCCCATCCTTTGACGAGCCCGGTCGGGTCGACCCCGCCCGGCAGCGCCCACGGGTCGAACCAGCCGTTCGAGGCATCCCTGGCGGCCTCGCACAGGCTGAGCACCTCGCGAATCTCCTCTGGCGCCTGGCGCAGGCTGATCTCGCCGCGCCGCAGCCGGCTGAGCGGGCTGTCCGGCTTCCAGGTGCTGAACGTGGCGTCCGCCGCGTGCAGGACCGTGCAGGCGGCGCGGATCGCCGCCCGCGCCGTCGGCTCCGGGACATCGCCGGTCACGGCGGTCAACGACACCACCGTGCCCATCACGGTCTCGGCGTGCGTGATGAGCACGCCGCTGTCCGGCGCTGGGCCGGGCCCTGCGGCCTTGCCAGCGCCGGTCACCGGACGTGCAGCTTGGCCAGCGCGGACTGCAGGGACATGGCGTAGGCCTCGCTGGTGTAGGTGGCGCCGCTCACCCCGTTGATCTGGGCGCTTTGTGCCGACAGCACCTCTGATCGCAGCATGGGGATGGCCTGGTTGGCGATCTGCTGGGAGAGCGGTTCGGCGGTCTGCAGGGTGGGCACCGAGATGTCGGTGATCCGCGATCCCCGCACCGTGACCTGGACGGCCAGTATGCCGTAGCCGTACTGCTCGCTGGCGCCGGTCGCCTGGCGCGTCGGCCCGGTGGCGACCGGGCCCGCTGAGGCGGCGGGTTTCCCCGCTGAGGCGGCGGGTTTCGCCGCTGAGGCGGCCGTCCCCGCGCCCGGTGCCCCGGACAGGGCGGAGCGGGACGGGCTCGCCAGCCCGCTGTGGAGGATGAGAACGCCGGCGAAGCCGGCGACGGCTCCGCCGAATGTGACCAGTCCTGTGTGTTTCACCACGGTTCCTTCTCCTTCCGGGTTAGAGCGCGAACGCCTCGTAGTGGATGACCTCGTCGGGGACGCCGAGGGCCCTGGCGGTGGCAACGATGTCGGCAACGAATCCTTCCGGCCCGCACACGAAGATGTCCCGGTCGAGCAGGTCGGGGACCAGGGCGGGCAGCGACTGTTCGTCCAGGCCCTGCTGCTCGCGCGTTCCGGTCAGTTCGTGGAGCTTGCCGCCGCGTCGGCGCACCAGGTTGGCGACCTCCTCGCGCAGTACCAGGTCCTCCTGGCGGGTGCCCCGCAGCAGGACGACCGGCTGCGCGGCTCTCGGCAGGTCTTCCAGGAGGGCCCGGGTCGCGGTCACGCCGATTCCGCCGGCGATCAGCAGGGCGCGGCGATGCCGTTGCGCGTGGCGAGTGAACGTGCCG
The DNA here is from genome assembly GCA_027326205.1 of Actinomycetota bacterium. GTDB lineage: Bacteria > Actinomycetota > Actinomycetes > Streptosporangiales > Streptosporangiaceae > Trebonia. Next base: position 7,155 of record DAHWEX010000506.1, on the reverse strand, counting down.
TAGGGCCCCTCCACGGCGACCCGGGTGCCCGGCCGGAGCAGGGCGAGGGAGGCAGAGTGATCGCCGACGCTCTTGACCGTCAGGCGCAGGTAGGGCGGCTGCGGCAGAGCCGACAGCGAGTACGGGTGAGCCTGCCACCAATGGCTCCGGGTGAGGAAGCGCCAGCAGAAGAACTGGCCGCCGGAAACCGCCAGCCGGTTCAGGTTGCGGCCGCTGCACACGATCGACACCACACCGGGTCCCTCTGGCCGCACCTCCACTACCCGCAGTCCGTGGCGGATGCTGCGCACTACCGGCAGCCCGACCCGATAGCAGAGTACTAGCCCGGCACTGGCCGCCCAGGCCACTGACCATACAACCTGGGTCGCCGGATGCCCGACGAACGACGGACCCAGGACGATGATGTGCGCGAACGAGATGGCCAGCGCCAGGTACATGACCAGGTGCACCGTCCACCAGGTCTCCCGCCGCAGCCGGCTCCGGATCGCACGTATCGAGATCACGCCGGCCAGGCACATCAGGCCGAGCCCGACCGCGGCGGTGATCATGTCCGGGTACCGGGTCAGCAGCGTGCCGACCTCGTGCCAGGTCCCGGTCTTCGCCGTTTGCGCGTAACCGATCGTGATCAGCACCGCGTGCGCCACGAGCAGGCTTATCGGCCACGGCGCGACCCGCCGGTGCCAGCGCAGCAGGCCGTCCAGGCCCAGCACGTGCTCGACGAAGGGGATGCGGCTCACCAGCAGCACCATCACCAGCGCCAGGTAGCTGCCGGCCATGCCGGTGAGGTTGCCCGCGAAGCTGGCCACACCACCCGGTCCGGTGAACTCGCTGCTGGTCTCCGATGTGATGGTGAGCGCCAAGGTAGCGCCGAGCCCGACACCGACGACGGCCGCCGCGGCGGTCACCAGCCCCGGTCGTGGCGCGGGCACGGGCCGGCGTGCCTTGCCGGCCTGCTTTCCCCTGGCCGACGAGGGGGCATCGGTTCCAAACGCGATTGGCGGGGTGTTGATGGCCATTCGTCCCTTCCTGGTAACTCGGCGCTGGGCAGGATCCACCTCGTGGACAGGGGTTTCTGCGGGCACGGGGTCCTCAGCGTCTAAGGACCAATATCCCTGTTGCGCAGCCAATAGTTATATGCCGGTACCTTCTGCGTTTCCGATGGGTTGCCAGACCGCGCGGTGGCCGCGGGCCCGGGCGCATGCCTCATCCGGCCCGCAGGGTGATCTCCGAGTCGGCGAGCGCCCCGGTAACCGGGCTTCTGCCGACCAGGTAGCCGGCCGGCCCGGCCGCGGCGGCCCTCGCGTTCGATCTGCCCTGCGGCAGGGGTGCCGAGTGGCCGGACCGAACCTTGACCTTCGCCTCCGGCGCGGCGAGCCACCGAGGGACAGACCCGCCGGCGGCCACACAGGTGGCGGGGCCGCTGGTCACCGCGCGGTCTGCGGTGGACTTGCCAGCCGTACCGCCCGGCCGGGTCACCATGACCGGCTTCACGGTGGCGGCCACGGCGGCCAGGGCCACGACGCGCCAGCGGCACCTGATTCTGCTGCGTCCTGTTCCCGTCACGCGGCGCTGACCTTCCCTTATTGGCAAGAGCCGACAGCGTGAGTATGCCGCCCAGCGATCTGAAGAAGGTGAGACGTACATGTGAGGATTCACATCGACGCCTCCGGCGCGGAAATTTCAGCCGGCCGCGGACGGCATGCCCGACGTCGTCAGCGTCGACCGGCCGGTGACGTTGCCGTCCCTGACCATGGACTGGCCAGCCGGGCCCGAGCCTCGCAGGGTCATCTCCAGGAAGTCCGTGGTGACCTTGGCGACGAGCTGCTCCGCCGGGCCGTTGCCCTCATACGGCGACAGGTGGTTCGCGCCGTCTACCCACAGCAGCGCTTTCGCGCCTGCCCGGTCACCGTTATAGAGCTGCTTGGTGTCGGGGGGCAGGTTCACCGTGTCGCCGGTCCCCTGGACGAACAGGGTGGGCGGACTGCCCGGCGGGAAGTAAGTCCCGCCGAACGAGGACAGCTCGGCGCCGGCGAGGACGATCGCGGCACTGACGCGATCATCGCGGCAGCAGGTGTTGTCCGCCGCGGCGGCGACAGTGTCACCGCCGTCGGAGTGGCCGGCTACCGCCACCCGGTGCGGGTCGATCAGGCCGTGCAGCGGGCTGGCCGGATCGCCGCTGTCGGCGAGGAGCTGGCTGATGACGGCGCCGACGTCGGAGGGCTGGTTGATGATGTCGGCCTCGTCCGGGCTGCTGGTGTGACAGTCCGTCAGCGGGAAGCTCACCTCCGCGACCACGAACCCGGCCTGCGTCCACGATCGCAGCAGCGGCGCGTATGCGGACCCGCACTGGAGGTAGCCCGGCGCGAAGACCACGAGGGGGAACGCGCCGGGTGCGGCCGACGCGCCCCAGTTGTCCTGGTCGGCATGGCCGGTCATCGCCGGATACCGGACCAGCGTCGGGAGAACACGGGAGCGGGCGTGGTTGTCGACGGTGATCTCGCGGGCGCCGACTGGATAGGGCGGCCCGGCGGGCGATTGCGTTGGCGTGGCCGCGGAGGCCTGCGATCTCGCTACGAGCGGTCCGACGCTGGCCGTGCTGGCGTCTGGATGAGGCGACCCGCTCGCCGCGACACTGCACGACGTCACCAGCGTCACCAGCGACACCAGCGCGACGATCGTTGTCAGGGCAGCTCTGGCACGGCTCCAGTCGGTCCTCGCCGTCACGTGAATGAGCCCTCCGTACCCGCTCGAGTCGCTTCCGGAAGCCGTCGGCCTGCGCCCCCGCCAGGCTGTTACCGGCATTCGCGGTGCTTCCGGTCGGCGAAACCCTACCAGCAGAGGGCGGCCGGAACGCGCGTACACAGCGCCCGGCATACCGCAGGTCACAGTCTATGTAGACTGCTGGCGCCCCACACGCTTCGCGGCGGGCCGGCCCCAGCCGCGGCCGCATGTGCTACGGTCCCAGGATCGTTCGCCCTGCAGGCGATGGGGAGCGGGAGAGGACAGCCACATGGTCAGCCAGCCCGGGGAGGATGCGCGGTCAGCGGGCCCGGCCGCGCCGCAGTCGTTCAGGCAGCGGGCCGACCGGGAGCTGGCGGCGCGTCACGCCGACGTCGCCCTGCGGTCCATGGGGCAGCCGAACGCGATCGCCCGCCAGTTTGACTTCGCCGACGACAACTACGAGTGGCGGCGGTTGTTCTCCGAGGTGCTCGGCACGTTCTTCCTCGTCCTCGTCGCTGTCGGCGGCGGGATGGTCAACGCCCGGTTCGGCGGCCACGCCGTCCCCGCGGCGGCGCGGGTGACCGCGCCCGGCCTGATGGTCGCGGCCGTCATCTTGTTCATGGGGACCGTGTCCGGGGCGCACCTCAACCCCGTCGTCAGCGTCGCCTTCGCGTTGCGGGGCGACTTCCCCTGGAGGCGGGTGCCGGCCTACATCGTGGCCCAGTTCGCCGGGGCGGTCTTGGCTACGCTGCTGCTGTGGGCGCTGATCGGCAAGCACGGCAGCGCCGGCCTGACCCTGCCGGGCGGCGGCGTCTCGACGATTACCGCGACGGCGTGGGAGGCGGTCCTGACGACCGGGCTGGTATCCGTGATCCTCGGCACCGCGTCGGGTGCGCAGGCGGTCGGCTCGCTCGCCGCCATCGCCGTCGGCAGCTACATCACGCTCGCCGGGCTGTGGGGCGCCCCGGTCAGCGGCGCGTCGATGAACCCGGCCCGATCGCTCGGGCCCGCGCTCGTGCTGGGGGACTGGACCGCCTGGTGGGCGTACCTGGCCGGGCCGGCCATCGGCGCCGTCATCGCGGTCGGCATCGCCTATGTGCTGCGAGGGGCGGGCGGCGGGGTGAGCGGTTCGCGGGCGGCCCAGGGCACCCTCGGCGTCAGCTGGCGGCCGGGCCGCATCGGGGTCTCGGAGGCGGCCCCGGACGGTCCGTCGCGGACCCCGGCGGCGGGGACGGAGCGTAAGGCGGACGAGTCCGAAGGCAGCGAGTAGCGGCGCCGGGTCGGGTCAGCCCGTGCGGCCGGTTATCCGGCACGGCACCATGACCTTCTCGTCGAGGTGGTAGCTGGCGCAGATCCGGTGATAGCCGTCGGCGACCCACAGCGGCTCGCCGTGGACCAGCAGCACCGGGGAGAGCTTATCGCCGTTCTTGACCTTGGTGAGGTCGGCGGTGACCTCTGAATCGTCGGCCGGGAGCAGCGCCAGGCCGGAGGCCCGGAGCAGGTCCTTGGCGGCGAAGTGCTCGAGCGCGGTCTGTTTGCGCAGTGCCTTGACCAGCTTGTGCGCGACCGGGCGGCCGACCAGCAGGGACAGGTAGTTCTCGGCCGCCGGGTAGTCCTGCGCCTCCGGCTCATCCTGCCAGTGCTCGCTTGACGTTTTCGATTTGGTCGTCATGGATCCCCGCTCTCCTCGCCAGGCCGGCAGTCCTGGTGACTGTCGCCTGGCTCAACGCTACTCCCTGGCGAGGTGCCGGCCGGGGATCACGGCGGCTGGCATCACGGCTCACCCGACGGGAGAGTGGGCGACCCAGCAGGCCCGTAACCCGCTGATGAACCTCGAAGATCGTGCTGCCAGCTTCAAGTTCCACATCCGGGACCGGGACGCCAAGTTCACCGAGGCGTTCGGCAGGGTGCTCGGTGCGGCCGGGATCCGGATCAGCAAGACCCTGATGTGGGCCTGTTGCCGCCCAACAGCAGCGCTTTGGGCGGGATCCGGGCCAGCGCGGCGAGCGGTGCCCGGTCCGTCCAGTCGATTCTCGGCTTGTGGTTGCCGCGGCGGAGCGCCGCCACCTCGTGACGCAGGATCAGGATCTCGGCGTTCTTCGACGCTGAGGACCGAGCCTGCAATGCAAGCGCTGGCGCTGGTGTCAGGAGCGAAGGGTGCGCAGGCCGGCGCGGATATCGCTGACCAGGATCTCTGGCTGTTCCATGGCCGCGAAGTGCCCGCCCTTGGCGGCCTCGCCGTAGTGGATCAGGTTGGTGTAGGTGTCTTCGATCCAGCTTCGCGGCAGGCGCGGGATGTCTTTGGGGAAGACCGTCACCGCGACCGGCAGTGTCAGCTTCGGGCCGGCGAACGTCTGCGACTTGGGCTTCGATTATCAGGTTAAGTGCATCGTGCCGGTCTACTTCGGGTTGCTCTTTTACCACCTAATCGAATACGCGCAGGCGAACTCGGTCACCCGCATTTTCTACTCGACGGTCAGCGGCCCGACGAAGCGCTCGCGGCGCTGCACCCTGACCGGCCAGTACGCCTACCTGAAGCTGATAAACCGACGGGCCCAGGCCAGACTCCTGGAGAAGGTGAAGCACGGTGAAAGCAATCATGCTGGTTGAGAGCAGCCGGAACGCCGAGACGTTCTCGGCCGTCGAGCACGCGCTCAGGCACCAGTTGCATCCCGTGTTCCTCGAGAAGGCATGAGGGAACCCTGAAGCAGCCGTCGGCCGACGGCATGCAGATCTCAGCTTCTGTCGTCGCCGAACACGCGGCGCTGGATTTCCCTTCGGTAGTCCTCCATCGTGTTGTCTAGGTGCACGGTGGCGGCATGTGCCGCCTTGACCGGTTCCCCGTCCCGGATGGCCTGGTAGATCGCCGCGTGCTCCTCCACCGCCTCGGCCGCGTGGCCGCCAAGCGTGCCGCGCAGCCCGATGGTGGCGGACTGCATCAGCAGGCGTCTGGCCTCACGTACCGCCGCGACCAGGAACGGGTTATGCGACGCGGCGGCGACGCTGAGGTGGAACGCGTCGTCGCCCCGGCTGAACACGTCCGGCTGTCCCGTCGCGTGTCCTTCCCGGCATGTCTGCGCGGCGGCCGCGATGGCCCGCAGTTCGGGGGGCGTTGCCCTGGCGGCGGCGAGCCGGCTCGCCTCGGCTTCCTGCACCCGGCGGAACTCGAAGAGCATGTAGACGTGGTCGAGGTCGGCGGGCAGGAAGAAGCCCTCCCAGCGCATGCCGAGCATGCCGTCATCGTCGGCGACGTAGAGCCCGCGGCCCTTCTGCGCTTTGATCCGGCCAAGCGCTGAAAGGATCTTGACCGCCTCGCGCACGACCGTCCGGCTCGTTCCCAGCTGCCCGGCGATCTCGTTCTCCGTGGGCATCCGGTCGCCCGGGCGCAGGTGAGACCGCGAGATCAGCTCCAGGATTTGCTCGGCTACCCGTTCATACCCCGGCCGGTAGGCGTCGCGGACGGGCGTGGCGTCCCGCGCTCCCGCTTCCGCCCGCGTCGCGGCGTCTGGGGCCATGGCGGCCGCAGTGTCTCCGTTTTCGGCCTGTGTCACACCGATGAGTATGGTCCCTTCTCCGCACGACTGCCTCGTCCACCCAGTTCAGGAGCATGCCGCCGCTCAGCGAGCCCGACATGGGCCGCGAGTGCTAGGCCGCGAGTGCGCGCTTGCCGCTCAGGTCATCCGAGCACGCGCGCTTAGCGCCCCTGGTCCTCCTGGCATCGATGGTACTCACATCAGGCAATCAAAGCAAGATGAGTATGATTTATTTACGGTAAAAATCGTGATAAAACGGTCATATAGTCCATGTTGTTCGCAAAAATATCCAATCTTGTCCTGAATTTAAGCATGCCTATCGTCTTGACGGACCATGGCCTCCTGCGCCTTAATAAGGCATGCACATCCTGCGCGTCGAGCCGTCTCCCTCGCAGTTCCTGCTGTTAGGCGTCCGCTTGAGTAGGCAAGACGTGGATCACATAAGTAGTACACATTATGTGTAGTGCATATCGGCGATCTCCGTCGTCCCCCCGTGGCGGCGACAGGGCGACTACACAAAGTAGTGGAGGCATCTATGGCCCTGGGTATCCGCGCCGCCCGTGCGCGAAGCCGCCTGAGAAGGTCAAGCGCACGCGTCGCGTCCGCCGTGGGCGCGGTCGCGCTGGCGGTCACCGTCGCCGCGTGCGGGCACGGGGGTTCTTCCGGCAGTGGTTCCGCGTCCGGCGGCGGCGCCAAGGACGGTTTCCCCCAAGCCGCGCAGACGTCCGGCCCGCTGACGGTATGGGTGGACTCCAGCCGCGTGCCCGCTGTGCAGGCCTACGAGAAGGCCAACCCGAGCGTGAAGCTGAACGTCGTCACCTACGACGGCGACGCCAACGGCTCCAACACGCTGCAGACCAAGGTCAGCCTGTTCGACCGCACCGGTCACGGCTGGCCGGAC
>DAHWEX010000494.1 GCA_027326205.1 Actinomycetota bacterium | reverse complement strand
GCGGCGCTGCGCGCCGCCACCGCCAGGGCCGCCGCGAAGGCGGGGAAGATGCGGACCCGGCTGGCCGCCGGGGAGAAGCCGAACCGCAAGCGGATGGCCACCCTGGTCACCGTCTACGACGCCGGCCCGGCTGCGCCGCCCGCACGACGTCATCGCCCCGCCCGGCGGCCGCCGCGATGATCGCCGCGATGTTCGACGAGGCCGCCGCCCGCGACCCGCAGCACCTGCGGACCTGGGTCGTCCTGGTCGACGGCGCCGAGCACCAGCTGGACCTCATCCGCGCCGAGGCCGCCCGCCGCGCCGTCACCGTCCACGTCGTCACCGACCTCATCCACGTGCTGGAGTACATCTGGAAAGCCGCGTGGAGCCTGCACGAGCCCGGCGGCCCCGCCGCCGAGGACTGGGTCGCCGCCCGGGCCCTGGCGGTCCTGGCCGGCAACAGCGAACGCGTCGCCGCCCAGGTCAGCGCCGAAGCCGACGCCGCCGGCCTGGCCGGCACCCGGCGAGCCGGCGCCGGCGCCTGCGCCCGCTACCTCGCCGCCCGCACCGACTGCCTCCGCTACGGCAAGGCCCTCGCGAGCGGCTGGCCCGTCGCGACCGGGGTCATCGAAGGCGCCTGCCGGCACCTCATCGCCGACCGCCTCGACATAGGAGGAGCCAGATGGGGCCTTGACGGCGCCGGAGCCGTCCTGACCCTGGGCTGCCGCAGACAGGGTTTCTTCCTGCGCGTCAGATAGCTCGCAGCTCCCGCTAGCCGCTCCGGCACGATGGACAGGGCTGCACCCCCTCCCCGGTTCACCGGCAACGACACGGTAGCGCCAGCTACACCGCAAATCGGCTAGCACGCTTGATCGTCCCGGCGTGCTCGGCTCCGTAGCGTGATCTTCGGAATCGATCATCCGAATTCGGGAGGAAGCCATGTGGAACAGGATCACGGGACTCGCCATCGGGATGGCGCTGGCGGCGGGGGGACTGGCGGCGGCGGGGTCGGCAGCGGACGCTTCGCAGCCGAGCTCGTTGCAGTCGCAGGTTAATGCCGTGTTGCGGACCGGGGACGTCGGCGTGATCGCTGAGTCGACCAGTCCGGGTCGGCATAGCTACGCCGCCGCCGGGAAGGCCGATGCCACCACGCCGGCGCGGGCGGCCGACTCGTTCCGCATCGGCAGCGCCACCAAGACCTTCACCTCGACGGTGGTGCTGCAGCTAGTCGCGGAACACCGGCTGTCGCTGGACGACACTGTCGAGCACTGGCTGCCGGGCGTCGTGTCCGGCAACGGGAACGACGGAAGCAAGATCACCGTGCGGGAACTGCTGCAGCACACCAGCGGCCTGTACGACTACACCGGGGATTACCCCCAGTTCGCGTCGATCAAGGGCTACCAGTCGCTGCGGTACACGACCTACCCGCCGGAGCAGCTGGTCGCGATCGCCATGCGCCACCACCCGGACTTCGCGCCCGGCACCAAATGGGAGTACTCGAACACCAACTACATCCTGGCCGGCATGATCATCAGCAAGGTCACCGGTCACAGCTGGGCGCACGAGGTCAACCAGCGGATCATCCAGCCGCTCGGCCTCCGGCACACGTACGTACCCGGCACCGAGCCGAACATCGAGGGGCCGCACCTGCACGGCTACTCGGCGTTCGGTTCCGGCGGACAGGCGATCGACACGACGGCGTGGAACGCGACCGGGGGCGGCGCGGCCGGCGCGATCATCAGCACGACGTCCGACCTGACCACGTTCTACCAGGCCCTGATCGGCGGCCGGCTGCTGCCGCACGCTCAGCTGGCCGAGATGGAGACGACGGTGCCGGCACCCGAGTTCGCCGCTGTCTTGCCGGGCGCGCGGTATGGCCTCGGCCTGATGTGGATCCCGCTGAGCTGCGGCGGTGGGTACTACAGCCACGGCGGCGACGTGCCGGGTTACAGCACCCGCGACGGAATCACGCCGGACGGGCAGCGCGTGGTAGTCGCGGAGCGGACCGGTGACGGCGACGCCGCTGGCCAGCTCACCTCGGAACACGCCATGGACACACTGGTAGACCAGCAACTATGCAGCCGGTAATCCGAACCGGCCGGGCACCCCGCACTCGCGGGGGGCCCGCTCGCGTCCGGGCGCGCGGTACGGCTGTGCGCCCTGTCCGAGGGCGCCGCCGGACCGGAGCCTTCCCGGTGACCCGTTCGTCCGGAAACCTGCCGCGGAGAAGAGTAGGGTGCGAGCGTGGGCGACGGTAGCGTGACGGAGGTCGCCGTCGCCCGGATCGCCCGCAGCGCCCGCGCGACCAGGACGCTGGCCGACGGGGCGGTGACGGCCGGCGGGGCGTTCTTCGGGATGGCCGGCACTGCGGTCATCACGATGACCTGCCTGCTGGGCGTCGGCTTGCTGGTGCTGCCCGAACTGGTCCGGCCCCTGCGGGGGATCGCTGCCGCTGAGCGCCGCCGCGTCAGCCGCGCCACGGGCTGGCGGATCACGGCGCCCTACCGCCGGGCGGACGACGGCCCGCGCCTCCACCGGGCCCGCGTGGTGCTCACCGACCCGGCGACCTGGCGCGACCTGACCTGGATGCTGGCCCACGGGCCACTCGGGCTCGCCGCTGTGCTGCTCGCTGTAGTGCTCTGGGCGTCGATGTCCGTCGCCCTGACGATTCCGCTGTGGTGGTGGGCGGAGCCGCCTGGTTCGGTCGTGGCGCTCGTCAGGCTCACGAACTGGCCGGAGGCGGTAGCGCTGCCTCTCGCGCTGGCCGCCGCCTGCGCCGCGGCACTGGGCTGGCTGGTCCCGCTGGCCGCCCGGTGGCAGCTGCGACTGGGGCACATGCTCCTGCGCCCGCTCGGCCAGGAGGACCTGGCCGAGCGCGTCCGCGAGCTCACCGAGTCCCGCGCGGGCGCGCTGGAGGCGCACGCGGCCGAACTCCGCCGGATCGAACGCGACCTGCACGACGGCATCCAGGCGCACCTGGTCTCGGTCGCGGTCCGGCTGGGCCTGGCCGAGCGCGGTTTCACCGCCGAGCCGGACACCGCGCTGGGACTACTGCGGGACGCCAAGAAGGGCGTGGAGGACGTCCTGGCCCAGCTGCGCGTCGTCGTCCGCAGCGTCTACCCGCCCATCCTGGCCGACCGGGGCCTCGCTGGGGCCGTGTCCGCGCTGGCCAGCGGGCAGCGGGTCCCGGTGACCCTGACCGCGTCCGGTGACCTGCCCCGGCTGCCCGCCGCGGTGGAGGCCGCGGCGTACTACGTCACGGCCGAAGCCCTCGCCAACGTGTCGAAGCACAGCGCCGCCACGCACGCCACGGTGTCCATCGTCAAGCGCGGGCTCACCCTGCGGATCACCGTCCAGGACAACGGCACGGGCGGCGCCAGTGATTCCGGGGGCTCTGGTCTGGCCGGCATCAGGCGCCGTGTTGCGGCGCTGGACGGAACGACCCGTATCGACAGCCCGGCTGGGACCGGGACGACCATCGAAGTGGAGCTGCCGTGCGAGTGGTGATCGCCGAGGACAACGCCCTCCTGCGCGAGGGGCTCGTGCTGCTGATCCGCTCGTCCGGGCACGAGGTCGCAGCCGTGGCCGAGACCGGTCCAGAGATCGTCCCGACGCTGCTCGAGCAGCGCCCGGATGTCGCGGTGATTGACGTCCGGATGCCGCCAGGGTTCCGGGACGAGGGACTGCGGGCGGCCATCGAGGCCCGCAAGCGGATTCCGGACCTGCCGGTGCTGGTGCTGTCGCAGTACGTGGAGCAAACCTACGCCGCAGAACTGCTCGCCGCCGGGGCGCGTGGCGTCGGTTACCTGCTCAAGGACCGGGTCAGCAGGATCACGGAGTTCCTGGACGCGCTGCAACGGGTGGCCGAGGGAGGCACCGCCCTGGATCCAGAGGTGGTGTCCCAGCTGATGAACCGGCACCGTCAGATCGACCCGCTCACCGCCCGCGAACGCGAGGTGCTGCAGCTCATGGCCGAGGGACGCGACAACGCCACGATCGCCGCGATGCTCGTCGTCACCGAGCGAGCCGTGCACAAGCACATCGGCAACATCTTCCGCAAGCTCGGGCTGCCTGCCACTGACAGCGGCCACCGCCGGGTCCTCGCAGTCCTCGCCTACCTAAACTCATAGGGTGCGGCTCTCCTGAAGGGAGCGTTTGACCAGGGAAGTTGATGGCTGGACCGCTGCGGGCGGATAGTGTCTCCTACCTTTCGGTGATGGTTGAGGAGGCGCTTGATGGGGTCGCTGATGGATGAGCTGCGGCCCCGCACTGGCAGCAGGCGTGGAGAGTGCAAGCAAACACCCGAGTGCAGGCGGGAACATCGGAGGCCGCCAGAGCGCTGAACTAGTGTCGCAGGACTTCGACCTCTGCAGCTGGCGGTGCGCCTGCTGCGGTTCGGGGGACGTGGCGTTGGGCCAGCACACCGCGAGAAGCTGTTCGGCCGAGACGCGTGGCATGTACCGCTGGCTTCGGGACAATGGCTTCCCCGAGGGATTCCAGGTCTTGTGCCTGTCCTGTAACGACTCCAAGGGCACGGGCGAACGGTGCACGCTCGCGTATATCGACGGCAAGGAGCGCTGCTATGCCTGTAACGAGATCAAGCTGCCGGTGAAGGAGTTCGGCACTGACCGAACCGCCGTGACGGGCACGCTCGCGCTGCAACATGTGCGACGCAGCAGCCAGAGCAATGAGGAGGATCGATAAATGACGAAGAGTCACATGATCGGGACCGAGGGCGAGATCACCGCCATTTACCGGGGTGGGGCGCGCCATGCCGAGGGCTGACTTCATCGAGACCGAGGGAACTGTCATCCGGATGCGCGGGCACGGCTTCTACACCGTGGCACTCGCCAACGGGCACGAGGTCCTCGCGAGGATGTCGGGGCGGATGTCGAAAAACCACATCCGGGTAATCCAGGACGATCGCGTGCTGCTGGCGATCAGCCCGACGGACTGGTCGCAGGGCCGCATCGTTTACCGCTATAAGTGATGGTCGGATAGCCCGGGGCATCTCAGCCCCGGGCCTCCACGGATCCGTGCGTAACAGTCTCCCGTTACACGGCTCCTGCCGTCCTGGTCATCTGGCGGCCGGTTTCACCCAGGCCCAGTGAGCGAAGTACCGCGGTC
>DAHWEX010000467.1 GCA_027326205.1 Actinomycetota bacterium | reverse complement strand
CGGGCCATGCAGCCCTCGGCGAAGGCGCACTCCGCCTCCGTCATCCGGCCGGCGAGCAGGTCTTCCTCCCAGCGCCAGACCGCGGTTCCTGAGCCGACGTCGGTGCCCTGGTACTTGCCGGACAGCATCGGCCCGCCGGTGACCATCAGCGCGGGCAGGCCCACGCTGGAGGCGGCCATCAGCAGGCCCGGCGTGGTCTTGTCGCAGCCGGACAGCAGCACGACGCCGTCCAGCGGGTTCGCCCGCATCAGCTCCTCGGCCTCCATCGCCAGGAGGTTCCGGTAGAGCATCGCGGTGGGGCGCAGCAGGGTCTCGCCGAGTGCCATCGCGGGGAACTCCAGCGGGAAGCCGCCCGACTGCCACACGCCCCGCTTGACCGACTCCGCCACCCGGTGCAGGTGGACGTTGCACGGCGCGAGCTCCGACCACGTCGTCGCGATCCCGATCACCGGCCGGCCGTCGAACACCTCGGGCGAGAACCCCTGGCTGCGCATCCACGCCCGGTGGTTCATCCCGGCCCGCCCCGTCGCCGCGAACCACGTCGCGCTGCGTCTGCCTGAGCCACCGGGCTTGCCTGCACCACTGGGCTTGCCTGAGCCACTGAGCCTGCCTGAACCACTGGGCCCGCTAGTCGTCATGATCCCTTTGTAACGTGCCGTGCCCGTCCGGGGGAAGCCTGGCCCGGGACGCGGCGGCCCCGCGGCGGCTAACCGCGCCGCTATCGCGGGAACCGCCGCGGGACTCTCGCGGTCTCGGCAACGCCGTCGTAACGGCGGTGTATCGTCGGACCAGAAAGCGACAGCCACCCGGGCCAGACCCGGGCATCGCGGAGGAACAGTGGCTCGCTCATCCGTGCACTTGCCCGAACCGCCACGCCGCAGCCAGCCGCTGCCTTCGCCGACGAACGATGCCATGTATCACACGTACCGTTCGGACCTGTCGCAGGTCCGCGCCCTGGTGCTGCAGCAGGCCAGGGAAGCAGGCCTCGCCGAGAGCAGGTCGAACGACCTGGTCCTCGCCGTCAGCGAGGTGGCCGCGAACACGCTGCGGCACACCCGGTCATCGGGGACGCTGGGCATCTGGCACGACGACGACGAGATCGTCTGCGAGATCCGCGACAGCGGCACGATCGCCGACCCGGAGGCCGGCCGGCGCAAGCCCGCACCGGACGCGTCCGGCGGCCACGGCCTGTGGATCGTCCGTCAAGTCTGCGACCTGGTCGAACTGACCTCTGACGCGAACGGGACCACGGTGCGCATGCACATGGCGCTGCGCTCGCCGTCGCCCCGGTGAGCCCCGGGAGCTGAGCCGCTCCAGCGGGGGCCTTCATGCTGTATAACACTCATGTGGACCTGCTCACGACTTCTGTCGCGACGGTCGAGTCGGGGAGCGAGCCGTACACACTGGTGGAGCTCGTCGGAGAGGCCGACGTGACCAACAGCGACGCCCTGCGCGAGGTGCTTGACGCGTGCGTGGCCCAGCAGCCTCGCACGCTGATCCTCGACCTCTCCGGCCTGCGCTTCATGGACTCGTCGGCCCTGCACGTCATCCTGCGCGCCAACCGGGCGATGGACCGGCAGGGCGGCGTGGTCGCGCTCGCCTCCCCGCGCGACCCGGTGGCGAAGATGCTCCGGCTCACCGCCGCCGACCAGCTCATCCCGGTGTACCAGAGCGTGAGCGAGGCGAGCGCCGGATAAATTCTCGCGCCCGGGGTGTTTGGCGGGGGCCAGGTCGTGCAATACTAGTCATCAGTGGTGCCTACGACGCAGGCACGTTCCACGCCCTCTCGGCGTGCGTGCTCGCGCGGCCACTATCGAATACCCGGCCTCCGGTTCGCTCGTCGTGATGGGTTTACCCCCGCAGCGAGAGAGGCCTCCCATGAAGATAGCCCTAGTAGCACAGCACGCGATACCGCAGCGCAGCAACGGGACCTGGCAGCTCGGCGACCAGCGACTGCTCGAGCTGAGCAGGTCGCTGGCGGGCCAGGGCCACCGGGTGACCGTTTACGCGCAGCGTCACTCCGCCGCGCTGCCCGCGCGAGCCGAGGTTGAGCCCGGGGTGGCGATCGAGTTCCTCGGGACGGCGGACGGCGAGCGGGCCGGCGAGTCCACGCTGCTCGCGCAGGTTCCCGCCTTCAGCCGGCCGTTGCACGAGCACTGGGCGAATGACCGCCCCGACGTGGTGCACGCGCTGCGCTGGACCAGCGGCCTTGCCGCCCTGGCTGCCGCCCGCGACCTGCGGATTCCCGTTGTGCAGTCCTTTGACTCCCTCGGCGTCGCCGAGCGGCGGCACCACCTGATCCCCCGCGACGCGGGCACCGAGCGCATCCGCCTTGAGCCCGCCATCGGCCGCTCCGCCAGCGCCGTCCTCGCCGGCAGCTCCGACGAGGAGTCCGACCTGACCAGGCTGGGCGTCCCGCGCCGGTCGATCCGCGTCGTGCCGTGCGGCGTGGACACCGACGAGTTCAGCCCGGAGGGGCCCGTCGCCGAGCGCACCACCCGGCCGCGCCTGGTGACCGTGGCCGACCTGTCCGAGCACGACGCGCTGGCCACCCTGCTGCGGGCCATGCCCAAGGTGCCCGGGGCCGAACTGATCGTGGCCGGCGGCCCGGCGCACGCCCGGCTGGGCGACGACCTGGGCTACCGCAGGCTGGCCAAGCTCGCCGACTCCCTCGGCGCGGGCGGCCAGGTCACGTTCGCCGGCCAGGTCGGCCGGGCGGAGCTGCCGCCGCTGCTGCGCTCCGCCGACCTGTTCGTCAGCGTGAGCGAGAACGACCCGACCGGCACGCTCGCCGTCCAGGCGATGGCGTGCGGCACTCCGGTCGTCGTCGCCACCGCCGTCGGCGGCCAGGTCGACGCCGTGGTGGACGGCACCACGGGCATCCTGGTCCCGCCCGGCCGCCCGGCGCTGCTCGCGCAGCGGATCAGGCAGCTGCTCGCCCACCCGATGCTCCTCGAGGCGTTCAGCGTGGCCGCGGCCGACCGGGCGCGGTCCCGGTACTCATGGGACCGCATCGCCCACGAGACGCTCGCCGTCTACGGCACCGCCATGGCCGCCTAGCGGTGCGGGGGACTTCGCCGGGCGGAAGGCTCAGCCGAGCCAGCGTTCCATGCAGTTCAGCAGTTCCTCGATGTCGATCGGCTTGGTGATGTAGTCGGTCGCGCCGGCGTCGATGCTCTTCTCCCGGTCGCCCTGCATGGCGCGGGCGGTGACCGTGATGACGGGGAGCCGCGCGTACTGCGGCATGCGGCGGATGGCCCGGGTGGTCTCGTAGCCGTCCATCTGCGGCATCATCACGTCCATCAGGACGAGGTCGATGTCGCCGGCCGCGAGCTCGGCGACGGCCTTGCGGCCGTCGGTCGCCTGGACGACGGTCATCCCGTGCATCTCCAGCACGTCGGTGAGCACGAACGCGTTGCGCGGGTCGTCGTCGACGACGAGGACCTTGTGGCCGCGCAGCGCCTCGTGCGGCATCGCCGCGGGCACCGGCCGGACGCTGTCGCCGGTGAAGGACCGGGGGTGCGAGCCGCCGTACTGGGTGAGCGGCAGGTGCAGGCCGAACGTGCTGCCGTGGCCGAGCTCGCTGTGCACGGTCACCTCGCCGCCGAGCCGGGCGGCGACCTCGCGGCAGATCGCCAGGCCGAGGCCGGTCCCGCCGTAGCGGCGGCTGGTGGTGCCGTCGGCCTGCTGAAAGGCCGAGAAGATGCTGGTCAGGTTGTCCGGGCTGATCCCAATGCCGGTATCGGTCACCGTGAACACGATCCACGACGCCTCACCCGGCGCCTGCGGCGGCGCGGTCTCGATGACCAGCTCGACCCGGCCGCGCTCGGTGAACTTGACCGCGTTGGAGAGCAGGTTGTAGAGGATCTGCCGCACGCGCTGCTTGTCGGTCACCAGGTCGGCGGGCACGTCGGGTCCGGTGGTGATCGTGAGGCCGAGCCGCTTCTCCTCGGTGAGCGGGCCGAACACGCCGCGCAGGTCCTCGACGAGGCCCGCGAGCGCGAACCGCTCCGGGTTGATGTCCATCTTGCCCGCCTCGACCTTGGTCAGGTCGAGGATGTCGTTGATCAGCCGCAGCAGGTCCGAGCCGGAGGAGTGGATGACGGTCGCGTACTCGACCTGCTTGACGGTGAGGTTGCCGAGCGGGTTCTGCGCCAGCAGCCGCGCCAGGACGAGCAGGCTGTTCAGCGGGGTGCGCAGCTCGTGCGACATGTTGGCGAGGAACTGCGACTTGTAGCGCGATGCCTGGTCGAGCTGCTTGGCCCGCTCTTCGATCTCCTGCCTCGCCTGCTCGATCTCCGCGTTCTTCGTCTCGATGTCGCGGTTCTGCGCGGCGAGCAGGGCGGCCTTGTCGGCCAGTTCGGCGTTGGACCGCTGCAGCTGCATCTGCCGGGACTGCAGTTCGGCGGTCAGCCGCTGGGACTCGTCGAGCAGCGCGTCGGTGCGGGCGTTGGCGATCATCGTGTTCACGTTGACCCCGATGGCCTCCATGAGCTGCTCAAGGAAGTCCCGGTGTACCTGGGTGAACGGCCACAGCGAGCCCGCCTCGATGACGCCCAGGACCTGGTCCTCGAACACGATCGGCACGATCATCACGTTGACCGGGCGGGACTCGCCGATCGCGGAGGCGATCCTGGCGTAGCCCGCCGGGACCTCGTCCAGGATGATCGGCCGCCGCGTCTTGGCGACCTGGCCGATCAGCGACTCGCCGACCAGCACCTGGCGCGGCGTGCCCCCGGCCGTGCCCTCGGCGATGCCGCGCGGCAGCCCGTAGCCGGCGATGAGCCGGAGCCGGGGCCGGCCGTCGCCCGGGTCGGCGAGGAAGAACGCGCCCTGCTGGCCGCCGACCAGGGGGATGAGCTCGTCCATGATGAGCTGGGCGACCACGGGGAGGTCCCGCTGGCCCTGCATGAGCGCCGCGATCCTGGCCAGGTTGGTCTGGAGCCAGCCCTGCTGCCGGTTGGTCTCGGTGGTCTCGCGCAGCGAGCGGACCATCGTGTTGATGTTGTCCTTGAGCTCGGAGACCTCGCCGGCCGCCTCGACGGAGATCGTCCGGGTCAGGTCGCCGGTGGCGACCGCGCTGGTGACCTCGGAGATCGCGCGGATCTGCCTGGTCAGCGCGCCGGCCAGCTCGTTGACGTTCTCCGTCAGCCGCTTCCACGTGCCGGACACGCCCTCGACCTCGGCCTGCCCGCCCAGGCGGCCCTCCCGGCCGACCTCGCGGGCCACCCGGGTCAGTTCGGCGGTGAACGAGGACAGCTGGTCGACCATCGTGTTGATCGTGGTCTTCAGCTCCAGGATCTCGCCGCGGGCGTCGACGTCGATCTTCTTGGTCAGGTCGCCCTTCGCCACCGCGGTGGTGACCTGGGCGATGTTCCGGACCTGCCCGGTCAGGTTGTTGGCCATGAAGTTGACGTTGTCGGTCAGGTCCTTCCAGGTGCCCGCCACGTTCGGCACCGTCGCCTGGCCGCCGAGGATGCCCTCGGTGCCCACCTCGCGGGCCACCCGGGTCACCTCGCCCGCGAACGCCGACAGCTGGTCCACCATCGTGTTCACGGTCTCCTTCAGCTCCAGGATCTCGCCGCGGGCGTCGACCCGGATCTTCTGGCTCAGGTCGCCCTTCGCCACCGCGGTGGTGACCTGGGCGATCGACCGGACCTGCCCGGTCAGGTTGGACGCCATCACGTTGACGTTGTCGGTCAGGTCCTTCCAGGTACCCGAGACGCCCTGGACGATCGCCTGGCCGCCGAGGCGGCCGTCGGTGCCGACCTCACGGGCCACCCGGGTCACCTCGCCCGCGAACGCCGACAGCTGGTCCACCATCGTGTTGATGGTCTCCTTCAGCTCCAGGATCTCGCCGCGGGCGTCGACCCGGATCTTCTGGCTCAGGTCGCCCTTCGCCACCGCGGTGGTGACCTGGGCGATCGACCGGACCTGGACGGTGAGGTTGGCGGCCATGACGTTGACCGACTCGGTCAGGTCCTTCCACGTGCCGGAGACGCCCTGCACGTCGGCCTGGCCGCCGAGGCGGCCGTCGGTGCCGACCTCACGGGCCATCCGGGTGACCTCGCCCGCGAACGCCGACAGCGTGTCGACCATCGTGTTGATCGTCGTCTTCAGCTGCAGGATCTCGCCCTGCGCGTCCACGTCGATCTTCTTGGTCAGGTCGCCCTTGGCCACGGCGGAGGCCACCTGGGCGATCGAGCGGACCTGGCTGGTGAGGTTGCCCGCCATGAAGTTCACCGAGTCGGTCAGGTCCCGCCAGGTGCCGCCCACGCCCGGCACCTCCGCCTGGCCGCCGAGGCGGCCCTCGGTGCCGACCTCACGGGCCATCCGGGTGACCTCGCCCGCGAACGCCGACAGCTGGTCCACCATCGTGTTGACGGTGTTCTTCAGCTCCAGGATCTCGCCGCGGGCGTCGACCGAGATCTTCTGGCTCAGGTCGCCCTTGGCCACGGCGGTCGTCACCTGGGCGATGTTGCGGACCTGGCTGGTGAGGTTGCCCGCCATGAAGTTCACCGAGTCGGTCAGGTCCTTCCAGGTGCCGCCCACGCCCGGCACCTCCGCCTGGCCGCCGAGGATGCCCTCGGTGCCCACCTCGCGGGCCACCCGGGTCACCTCGTCCGCGAACGCGGACAGCGTGTCCACCATGCCGTTGACGGTCTCGGCGAGGGTGGCGACCTCGCCCTTGGCCTCGACGGAGATCTTCTGGCTGAGGTCGCCGCGGGCGACCGCGGTCGTCACCTGGGCGATGGCCCGGACCTGGCCGGTGAGGTTGCCCGCCATCGCGTTGACCGAGTCGGTCAGGTCCTTCCAGGTGCCGGCGACCGCGGGAACTTCCGCCTGGCCGCCAAGCTGGCCCTCGGTGCCCACCTCGCGGGCCACCCGGGTCACCTCCGAGGTGAACACGCCGAGTTGCTCGTTCATGGCGTTGAACACGGCCGCGATCTCGTTCATCAGCGCGTCCTGGCCCTCGGGGAGCCTGATGCTGAAGTCACCGCCGCGGACCGCGGTCAGGCCGGCCAGCAGTTGCTGCATCTGCTCCTGCTGCCCGGTCTCCGTCGCCACCGGCATTGCCAATCACCTCATTGTCGCGAGTTTCCCGCCACTGGCCGCCGCGCGTGCCCGTGTTCAGCGCGCACCCGGGGAGCCTGTCGCCGCCTTCTGCCTCAATCATGGCATCGCACTGCGCGCAGGGGCAGCCACCCGCTGCTTCCGCGTGGCGCATCTGCCGAAATCTAGGTATTCGTCCCTGTTCGCTGATCCTAGTCCGGTGACGTGCTCCCGGGGGGTGCCAGCGCCGCCCACGGCAGGCTCACCTCGCCGAGGCGCCAGCGCCGCGGGCCGCCCCGCGGCGGGTAGCGGAGCACCGGCCACGCCTCCGCCAGGGACGCGACGGCGGCGAGCCAGCGCTGCCTGGCCCCGAAGGCGGAATACGGCGCCGCGGCGTCCCAGGCCCGGTCGAAGTCGCGCAGGAACGCGTGCACCGGCTCGCCGGGGACGTTCCGGTGGATCAGTGCCTTGGGCAGCCGCTCGGCGAGGTCCGACGGGCGGTGCAGCGACGCGAGCCGGGTGGAGAACGTGATGAGGCCCGGGCCGCGGGCGGGCAGGCTGACCCATACGGCGCGGCGCCCGATCTCGTCGCAGGTGCCCTCGACCAGGACGCCGCCGTCGGCCAGCCCCGCGCGCAGCCGGGCCCAGGCGGCCCACGCGCCCTCCTGCGGGTACTGCCGCAGCACGTTGAACGCCCGGACGAGCGCCGGGCGCCGCGGCGCAGGCAGTTCGAAGCCGCCGAGCGCGAAGTCAAGCCCCGGCAGTCCGGCCCCTGCCGCGCGCAGGGCCGCGAGACGGCGCCG
Source organism: Actinomycetota bacterium (assembly GCA_027326205.1). GTDB lineage: Bacteria > Actinomycetota > Actinomycetes > Streptosporangiales > Streptosporangiaceae > Trebonia. The sequence continues at coordinate 1,905 of DAHWEX010000467.1, read as the reverse complement.
GGCGGCCGAGACCCGCTCCGGGTCGATCTCCAGGCCGATGACCTCCGCCGCCGGGACCACGGCCCGGATCACCCGGTAAAGCTCCAGGGTGGTGACCGGCGAGGCGCCGAAGCCCAGGTCGATGACCAGCGGGCGCTCGGCGGCGCGGAGCGCGGGCAGCAGTGCCTGGGTGATCCAGCGGTCCGGCTTCCGCAGCCTGCTCGGGTTCGTCGTCCCCCTGGTGATCTCCCCCTCCGGGCGCACGGCGCAACTATATCCGCCGCGCCGGCACCGCCGACTGAACCGGCGAGCGGCGGGTAGTGTGGGGCAATGACCGCGGCAGTACCCCGCCCACCGAGGGCCCTCACAAGCATGCGGGCTGACCAGCCGGGAACCCATCGACGCGGCCCGGGAGGTGTGCCGATTGCACGCGGATGTCGTTGCCACGCGCAGCTTTCCGTCCGAACTTGACTCGGTCCGTGCGGCCAGGCACTTCACGGCCGGCCTGTTCGGCCGCGGATCGGGATCCGCGGCCGAGGACGCGGCGATCGTCGTCACCGAACTGGCGGCCAACGCCGTGCTGCACGCCCGCTCCGGGTTCACGGTGACCGTCTCCCGGTCGGCGGCGGCGGTGCGGATAGCGGTCCGGGACAACCGCCCGCTGGCCCGCTGGAACCACGGCAGGCCGTTCGACGTCCGGGCCGGCCACGGCCTCAGCGTTGTGGCGCAACTCGCCCGCGACTGGGCCGTCGAGCGGCGGCCAGGCGGCAAGGTCATCTGGGCCGAACTGCGCACGGGGACGGCCGCCGGCGAGCCCGCGTGACGGTGGCCCGCATCAGGCGCTGATCACCGCGCGCTGCTGCCGTCCGCGAAGATCTGGGCGGAGGTCTCGCCCGCGTAGGCGCGGTTGAGCCAGTACCGGGCGGTCGTCACCTCGGTACACGCGTTCATCCGCTCCATCGCGCTGAGCGAGGGCACCTCTCCCTTAACCGCGAAGTACGACTGAAGGTCCCGGACGATTTCCTGCGCCCGGCCCTCGGCCGCTTCCCTGACGGCCTGCGCCCGGGCCTCGGCGGCTTCCCTGACGGCCTGCGCCCGGGCCTCGGCCGCTTCCTCCTCAGCCTGAGCCCGCGCCCGCGCCGCCTCGGCTTCAAACCTCGCTTGGATCTCGGCCTCGATCCGTTCGCTGGTCCGTGCCGCCCAGCGCTGGAAGGCCGGCAGAGCCTGCAGGCGCTGCATCGCCAGATCGGACATCTTCTCTCCCAGTTCATCTGCGTCGGGGCACTCTTCAAGGATAGCCGTGAGGAACAGGTCGGCCACTGTCTCGTCACGCTCGCGCATCTCCAGCAGCATCGGAATCACCTGGTCGGGGACGCCCCGGCTGAAGTCGGTCATGGTGGCCGCGAGCGCCCGCTCCTCAAACGGCCGGTCGTCAGCGGCCAGCGGCGCTAGGTCCCTGGCCGCCAGGTACGAGACGGAGAAGGCGAGTCGCGCCGCCGACTCCTTCTCCGCTCGCGCGAACCGGTCAGTGACCGCCGTCTTGGGAGACAGCACCAGCATGTGCCCGCCGCATCCGGCGTTACGGACCTCGCTCCCGTGATAGGCCCGCAACGTGGCCAGCTTGGACCAGGTGTAGTCCCGCTGCATTTCCACCTGGAGAAAGTGGCACTTCTCGTCATCCCGCAGCAGGTGCACCGTGGCGTCGGACTCGACCTGTCCCCGCTTGCCGTCCTTCCTTACCTGGTGAGTGTTCGGCCCGGCCGTCACCCGGTCGTACACCGGGCACGCCTCTCCGGCCACCTCGGCAAGTCGCACCGCCAGCCTGGGGTACTTGTTAACCAGCACCCCCACCAGTTCATGCTGCGCCTTCGCGTTCGCCATGTAGAGAATCTATCGTAAATAGTCGTGCATAGTCGACTGTTTACG
>DAHWEX010000446.1 GCA_027326205.1 Actinomycetota bacterium | reverse complement strand
CATACGCGACGACCAGGACGGGCTGCGCGCCGTTGGTCTCGCCATCCTCTCACTGGCTGCTCGCTGTCGCCGTCTTCCTCGCCGTCGGGTTCGGTGTTGTTGGCGCTGAGGGCGTCGGTGATGCGCTGGTTGGCGGCGTCGGCCTGCCCGTCGATGCAGTGGGCGTAGATCTTGAGCAGAACCGCGACGCCGTGCCCGGCGCGGCGGGCGACCTCGGTGGCGGGCACCCCGGAGTTCAGCCACAGCGAGACGGCTGCGTGCCGCTTATGTGGAATTCCACATAAGCGTCATTAGGTGGACGGCTGGGTTATGTGCCCTGTCGTGTCGTTCCCGCTGCTGGGGGCGGGGGAGCTCGTGCTGCGGTCCGCATAATCACGTGCCCGGCGTCAGTGCCCGAGCGAGTCGAGCCAGGTGATCAGGGATGAGTCGTGGGTCCAGTCCGGGAATGCGTCTGGTGTGAGCGGCTCGTAGGCGTTCTCGATCGCCTTGCGCCTGGCCTCTGCGTCTGCGCGGGCGTAGATCTCGGTGGTGGACACGTCGGCGTGTCCGAGCAGGTCGCGGATGTAGATCAGGTTGACGCCTGCCTGGACGAGGTGCATGGCCCGTGTCCGCCGGAGCGTGTGGGGCGTGACTGAAAGGCCGGGGGCCCAGCCGGGGTCGCGCGCCCGGACGGCCCGGACACGGCGGGCGAGCAGCTTGGCCACCCCGGAGCGGGTCAGCCTGGAGTGGTTCGGCCCGGTGAACAGCGGGTCGGCGTCGGCGCCGACGCCGGGATGTCGTCCGCGGTGGTCGAGGTAGCCGCCCATGAGCTGGGCGGTCGGGCCCATCACGGGCACGTACCGGACCTTGGAGCCCTTCCCGTGGATGACCGCCGTCATCGGGCTGCCGCGGCGGATGTCGGTGACGTCGAGGTCGCACAGCTCCTGGACGCGGGCGCCGGTGTCGTAGGCCAGGGCGAGCAAGACGGTGTCGCGGACTGCGCGCGGGCTGGCGGTGCCGGGCTCGGCGAGCAGGGCCTTGACCTCGTCGCCGGTCAGGTGGCCCGGTTGCGGGGCCGGGGTGTTCTTCTGCCGGATCGCCAGGACCTGGGTGACCTGGTCGAGGTGGCCGGGCTGCTCGACGGCGGTGTAGCGGCAGAACGACTTGATCACCGCCAGGCGCTGGTTGCGGCTGGATGCCGAGCAGCCCCGCTCGGCCTCCAGCCAGTCCAGGAACCGCAGGACGCGGGCCCGGTCGATGTCGGCCAGGCGCAGCTTTTCCGGCGGTATCCTCTCAGCGTCCCTGAACCAGGTGAGCAGCAGCTTCATCGCGTCCCGGTAGGAGGAGACGGTCTTGGGCGAGGCGGCGCGCTCCCCGGCCAGGTAGCTGGTGAAGAACTTCGACAGCCAGCGTCCGGCAAGGTCCGGGGGCGGCGCGGGCCGCGGGCTCACTGCTGGCCCCCGGGCGGCGGGGGGATGACGTAGCCGAACCGGAGCTGGGCCCGGGCCATCACCTCGGGGTAGGCGTCGGCGGTCAGCCGCAGGTAGTACTGGGTGCCGCGCAGGTCGGCGTGGCCCATGTAGCACGCCAGGTAGGGCAGCGTCACGGCCAGGTCCGCGCCTTGCGCGGCCCAGCGGCGCAGGTTAGCGACGGCGAAGCCGTGGCGCAGCGAGTGGGGGTGGGGGCCGCCGGCGAAGTGGGGGATGCCGGCGTCGGCGAGGTAGCCGCGGAACCGCAGGTATGCGGTGGGCTGGCTGATCGGACGGCCGGGCGCGACGCTGTAGAACACGTGGTCGCTGGTTTCGGGGCAGGGGTGCGCGGCCGCGATGTAGCCCTCCAGGGTGGCGGTGAGCCGGCTGGTGACGGGCACGGTCCGGCTCTCGCCGTTCTTGGAGTCGCGGATGCGCAGCGCCCCGCTGCGGGCGTCCACGTCGGCCAGGGTCAGGTGAAGCGCTTCGGAGATCCTCAGCCCGGCGCCGTAGAGCACCCGGAACAGGACCGGGTCGACGAGCGCCTTGTTGGTGTAGCTGGACATCGGCTGGGAGTCGATCGCGGTGAACAGGCGGCGCACTTCCTCGTCGGTGAACACGTACGGGGGCTGGTGGCGGACGCGGACCTGGGTTGCCGCGGCCGGGACGTAGGCCTGCCAGCCGGCCGCCTGCGCGTACTCGGCCAGCTGGCGCAGCGCCAGCTCGTTGCGCCGGACGGTGGAGGCCCGCAGGTGGCGGCCGTAAAGGAACCCGTCGACCGCCTCCTTGGTGATAGACCCGTCCGGGTAGCCCTCCCGCTGGCAGTAGCCGGCGAACTGGCGCAGCACCCGCTCCGGGACCTTGAACCGGTACCCGCCGGCGTGGCGCGAGGCGGCCAGCCCGTCGGCCAGGCCCTGCAGCGTCGCCTCAGGCACCGCCCTCGCCCGCCCCCGCCTGGCCGAGGACGTCTTCGACGTCCAGCGCGCAGCA
>DAHWEX010000407.1 GCA_027326205.1 Actinomycetota bacterium | reverse complement strand
GGCCGCCACGTGGGCGCGACCGCCGCACGGACGGGGAATCATGCCACCGGGGGCGGCCGGCCCCGCTGCGACTGCCCTCGCGCCGCCTTACCCGGCGCGTCCGCATGGCGATGCCGGCCGCCGTCTCCGCGAACCCGGTCGCGTTGGTGGTGCTGTCGTCGCGGAACCGGCCCGGATCGGCGGGCAGGTTCATCACCCGCAGCGACGTGGCCGCCTCCTCGGGCGCGGTGAGTGTCCACTCCTGCCACGTTGTCAGCAGCCGTTCAACGTGGCTCGCCGGCCAGAACGCCGCGCCGGTTACGACCATCGCGGCCGGCAGCAGCCCGATCTCGATGGCGGTGACGACACCGAAGCCGCCCCCGCCGCCGCGCAGCGCTTGGCCGGACGTGGTTGCGCGTTCACCGACGGGCGACGAGCTCGGGCAGGCGGGTGCCTATCACTGAGATGCCCGGGCGCGGCTCGCGCTCGTAGTACCAGGGCTGGCGCCATCGTCGGGCCCCGCCGCGGCCGCTGGATTAGAGCGGGACCGAGACTGGTACGACGGTGACCACGGATTCGAGTCCGTTGAAGTCTGCGGGGTTGGTGGTGAACAGGGGGAGCCTGTTCGCGGCCGCGATGCTCGCGATCATGAGGTCCGCTACGCGCCCGCGGGGCTTGCGGCCCATGCTGATGACCTCGGCGGCGATGATCCCGTATTGGCGGGCTGCTTCGACGTCGAAGGGCAGCGGGCTGAAGGTTGCCTCCGTTCGCTGCACGCGCAGGACCCGGCGGGCACGCTCGACGGCATCGACGGCTGAGTGGATCCCTGCCGAGAGTTCAGCGAGGCTGACCGTGCTAATGACCAGTTCGGAGGGCAATTGGCCGACCGGCAGCCGCTCCAGGAAGATCAGGATGTTTGTGTCGCCGAGCCCGCGCAGGTACCGGCCCGTCACTCGCCGTCCTCAGGTTCCCGGTGGCGGCTGTAGGCGTCGAAATGCGCCTCGGGGCTGGCGTAGCCGTCCTGCTCCGCGCGGAATTCCGTCGCGTTCATCGGAGGCAGGTCGCTGAACAGTGCCGTGAGTTCGGTCACCGGGACCGCCTGGCGTGGCATTGGGGTCGGCTGGAGAACGTAGGCGTCAATGGCAGCTTGCGCTACTTGCTGCATGGACCGGTGCTCGGCCTCGGCCTTGCGCCGGAGGGCCTCGGTCTGTTCGTCGCTGAGTCGGAGCGTCATGGCCATGAATAAATGATACCACATGGTATCAGTCATCCCCGGGCGAGATGCTCATCACCGGCAAACGGCACCCGTTCGACGGCTTACCAGGCCTGACTAACACCGCTGAGGCTTCGAGTTCCCCGGATCGCTCGAATACTCGATTTAAATGATTAGGGTCCCGCAGTTGCAGAGCGCGATAGCCGATGAATTTGCCGTTTGACGTGGGAGAACGTGCCCTGGGCTAGGTGCGGGGCGTGTATCTAGGCGGGATATATCCGCTGGTCAGCGGCTCATGGTGGGGGTGAGCTGGTAGATCCTCGGTGGCGGGTCGATGCCGAGCTGTTCGAGGATGGCGGCCTGGGCTGGGCTGATCTCGGTGCGCTGGCGGAAGGTGCCGGCGGGGCAGGCGAAGGTGCCGACAGCGATGCGGTCGAGCTGCCGGCGAAGTTCTGGCCAGGTCGACCCGCACGCGTTCTCGGCGACGCGGGCGAGGAGGAGGGCGAGCCAGCAGAGGATGACGTGGGCGCGATCCGCTCTTCCTTGCGGTGGTAGACAGGGCGCAGGTCGATGACCTGCTTCATGTCCCGCCAGCCGCGCTCGACTTCGAGGAGCGGGACTGTAATTTTAAGTTGACAGACCCGTGTCGGTGGTGAACATCAGCACGTCGTTTTCGCGGCCAAGGCAGAATTCGAGCAGGTCGCGGCCGGGGTGCTGGGCGGTGGAGTTCTTAGGGCGGGGGATGCGGGGCACGTCGGACAGGCCGACGGCGCGGGCGCGGCGGAACTCGGTGATCAGCGGTCCGGCCGTATCTGCGGGGATGGCGTCCAGGCCGGCGTCGCGGGCCTGGCCCCAGACGTGGATCAGGCCGCGCAGGGCCCGCTGGGCCTGGGTGGGCCAGTGCGCGCCGGGGTAGCTCTCGGCGGCGTCCTCGAAATCGCGCAGGATGTGCGACAGGCAGGCCTGGTGCCCGGCGAGGTTCTTCCAGCCGGGGTGCCAGTAGTTCACTTGACTTGACAAATTCCGCCCAGTCCGAGCTGTACCTGGGACCGCAGCGGCAGTCCGGCGACTACGCGAAGATGCTGCGCGGGCAGCCGGACGACGTGGTGTTCAACTCCTACTACGACCAGTACCTGTACGCCCCGCTGCACGTCGCCGCCGGGCAGCCGGGTACATCGACGCCGGCGCCCCCGGCCGGTGATGTTCCCTCGCTCACATCCCGCTGGCTCCCTGTTGTTTGCACAATTTTTTTGATAAAAACGATGGCGACTGTAGATTCATGATGGCCGGCGGGCAGCCAGCAGAAGGAGGACGGAAGCATGACGACGATCACCGCGACCGAGGCATACGAGGCGATGCTGGCGCATCACAAGAGGCTCGGCGAGCAGCTCGCCGGGCGGGCCGAGGCCGTCTCCGGCGCCGCGGCGGCCGGCCGGCCGCACGGGGCGGCCGTGGCCGGCCTCATCGCCTACCTGGCCGGGGAGATACTGCCGCACGCGGCAGCTGAGGAGATGACGATCTACCCGGCCGCGGCGGCGCACGCCGGCCTCGCCGGCGTGGTCGGCGAGATGACCGCCGAGCACCGCACCCTGACGGCGGCCGGCGAACGGCTCGCCGCGCTGACCGACGGCGCGGCAGCCGCCCAGCAGGCGCAGCAGATCGCCGGCCTATTCGCGGCGCACGCCGCCAGGGAGAACGACCTCCTGCTGCCGGCGCTGCTCGCCGGCAGTTCCGTGGACCTGGCCGCGCTGCTCGGCCAGATGCACGACAGCGCCGGGCATGACGAGGCCGCCGCCCCGGACGCCGGGCGCCAGGCGGACGATCCGCAGGCAGCGGTGGTGTCCCTGCTGCTGCAGGGAGCGGCGGCGCTGGCACGCGCGGGGGAGGCGGACCGGGCCTGCCGGATCGCCGCGTCGGCGTGGGCGGCGCTGCACGAGACCCGGCCGGACCTGGCGGCCAGGGTGACCGCCGCCCTGCACGGCCTTACCCGGCGGACCGGCGAAACCCCAGCCGGGAGGGTGCACGGCAGCGAGCCGGAGGCCATCGCCGCTCCGGTGCTGGTCGGCCCCGACCTCGACGTCCGCGGCCTGCCGCCGGCGCGGCGTCACACGACGATCTTCGACACCTACCACGCCCTGGTACCCGGCAAGGGCTTCGTGCTCGTCAACGACCACGACCCCAAGCCGCTGCGCTACCAGTTCGAGGCCGAGCACGGCGGCCAGTTCACCTGGGACGCCCTGGAGAACGGGCCGGAAGTGTGGCGGGTGCGGATCGGCCGCCCGGCCACATCCGCACCCGGTAAGACGGCCCTGCACGACGGGTCCGGCCCGGACGACTACGCGGACGACCCGGACCTGGACGTGCGGCAGGTTAGCCACGCGCAGCGGCATGGCCGGATCTTCACCGCCTACCGGGCGCTCCGGCCGGGCGCGGGCTTCGTGCTCGTCAACGACCACGACCCCGAGCCGCTGCGCTACCAGTTCGAGGCGCAGTACGCGGGCGAGTACACCTGGGACTACCTGCAGGATGGCCCCGAGGTGTGGCGAGTCCGGATCGGCCGCGCCAGCGCCTAGCCGCAAGGGCCGGGGCAGCATGATGCACCGTGAGCACGGGACGCCCGGCGGCAAGCTCGTCTCAGCCGACGCCGCCCTGGCCGGGGCTACCGCCACAGACACGGCCACCGCGGTCCGGCGCGCGCTCGCCCCGGCCAGCGGCTGGCGCGACCACGACTGGCGCTTCATCCGCGAGGAGCCCCAGGATCCCGCGCTGCACATGGCGCTGGATGAGGTCCGCGCCGGGGAGGTCTCGGTGGGCCGCCGCCCGCCGACGCTGCGGATCTGGGAATGGTCGACGCCGGCGGTGGCCATCGGCAGCTTC
>DAHWEX010000397.1 GCA_027326205.1 Actinomycetota bacterium | reverse complement strand
CCACCCCCGTCAGTCACGTACAGCTACACCGACTTTGACGAGCCCCTGCCAGGTAAAGCCGATGCAAGCATCAATTTCGGGCGTTTCCCCGAGGGTAACTATGATTGCGCAAACGGAAACGATTGAGCACATGGGCAGAGGCGTCAGCGGACTCGGGGTGGCCGATGTCACCGGATGCGGCGCAGGAACGGATCGACCGGGCGCGCGTCTGGCGGAGCATAGGGGATAATCAACCCCATGGCCACGGAGAACAGCGCGCGGCTGGCGGTGCTCATCGACGCGGACAACGCCCAGGCGTCCATCACCGAGGGACTGCTAGCCGAGGTCGCCAAGTACGGCACCGCCCACGTCAAGCGCGCCTACGGCGACTGGACCGCGCCCAACCTGCGCGGCTGGAAGGACCGGCTCCTCGCCCAGTCGATCCAGCCCATCCAGCAGTTCGCCTACACCACGGGCAAAAACGCGACCGACTCCGCGATGGTCATCGACGCGATGGACCTGCTCTACTCGGGCCGGCTGGACGGGTTCTGCCTCGTGTCCAGCGACAGCGACTTCACCCGGCTCGCCGCCCGGCTGCGGGAATCGGGCATGACCGTCTACGGCTTCGGCGAGCGCAAGACGCCCAAGCCCTTCGTCGCCGCCTGCGACAAATTCATTTACGTGGAGAACCTGCGGTTCGCCGAGGAGGTCGCGGCTCCCGATACGCCCGGGGCTAAGCCGACGAAGCCCAAGCCCGCCACGGCGGCGCAACTCAAGGGCGACGCCGCACTGGTGAGCCTGCTGCGCAACGCGATCGAGGCCGCGTCCGACGAGGACGGCTGGGCACCGCTGGCCGCGATCGGCAACATCATTACCAACCAGCGCCCGGACTTCGACTCCCGCAGCTACGGCTACGGCAAGCTGAGCGACCTGATCAAGGCGACCGCGCTGTTCGAGATCGAGCGGCACAGCCCGGCCGACGGCAAGCAACCGCTGATGTACGCGCGGGAGAAGCCCCGCGCGGCGACCGCCCGCAAGTCCGCGGTGGCTACGAAGGCGGCGAAAACCTGACCCCAGGCCCGTCGAAAATCGACCGGGGGTCAGGGGCGAGGTAACGGTTAGGGGCGCTGGGCTAGGTAGAGGTCGCGGAGCAGGGCGATTTCGGCGCCGTGGTGCAGGATCTCCTGGTTGACCCACCAGACGATGTCGATGAACATGTCCCCGGCGTCGCTGCCGTAGGGGTAGGTGCTGTAGCCGATGGTGTCGAGTGCCCGGTCGTCGCACTGGGCCAGGGTCGCGCGCCAGTCCTCGACCGCGGTCATGAGGGCGGCGACGGCGCCGGGGGCGTCGCCGCTCACTACGTAGGTGTCCCTGGTCATGGACCGGGTGCCCGATGTGTGGTCGGCGCGCATGGCCAGCATCTCGGTCAGGTGGCTGAGGCGCCAGGCGATCGTGGTGAAGGGCGGCGGGTAGGGCTCCTTGTCGTGGTAGGCGTCGCGGCCCCATTCCCCCGCGCCGAGCAGCAGGGTCGCGCGCGGCCCGGGGCCGTCGGCGCGGCGGCGGACCGACCAGGCTCCGGGTACCGGCGTCCAGAAGTACTCGTCGTCGGTGAGCATGGTCGCCGGGACCGGCATGCCGTTGCCGCTGTCGACCTCGGGGCCGGTCATCCGGTTGAGCAGCCGCAGGCAGCCCCAGTCGTACTGCTCGAGCAACGGGGCGAGGCGTGGGGGCGTGTCCATGCCCCCATCATGCCCGAGGTTGCGGCCGGATTCCCGCTCCCGGTTAGTCCTGGAGGCCGTCCCAGGACCAGTGCGGGAGGGGCAGGCCGGCCGGGATGCTGGTGTCGTCGGGGTGGGAGAGGGCGACGTGATCGACCGCCCAGCCGATGTAGGCGCGGATGGCGGCGCGGAACTCGGCGTCACCGGGCCAGCCGGCGTCGGCGGCGGCGAGCATGAAGCAGTCGGCGAACCGCCGTCCGAGGTCGGACATGTCGCCGTTGCCGGCGTGCAGCCAGACGACGTGGGTCTGGTCGGCGCACTCGCCGGTGTACCGGGCCGGGCCGCCGAATGCCTCGGCCAGGTAGGCGGCGAGCCGCTGGTTGTGCTCCGGGTGCTGCCCGGGGTGGGAGAACGGGTGGTTCAGTTCCGGGTCGGCCAGGCAGCGGGCGTGCAGTGCGTTGGCGAAGGGCTCGAACGCGCTCTCGCCGCCCGCGTACTCATACAGCGTCGGTCGCATAGACCGAGCCTAGATGACCTCGTTGAGGTTGCCGGTAGCCACGTCGAAGACGAATCCCCTGATCGCGTCCTTGTGCGGGATGAAGGGGCTCGCCTTGAGCCGGCCGATCGACTGGCGGACGTCCTGCTCGGCGTCGGTGAAGGCCTCCACCGACCAGGGCGGCCGGATGCCGGTGTCCGCCTCGACCGCGCCCTTGAACTCGTCCTCGGTGGTTTTCTGCAGTCCGCAGTCGGTGTGGTGGATGAGCATGATCTCGCGGGTGCCGAGCAGTCGCTGGCTGATCGCCAGGGAGCGGACCACGTCGTCGGTGATCACGCCGCCGGCGTTCCTGATCACGTGCGCCTCGCCGCCGGTCAGGCCGAGCATCGGGAAGATCCGCATCCGCGAGTCCATGCAGGCGACGATCGCGACGTGCTGGCCGGGTGCGGTGGGCATCCCGCCGACGTGGGTGCGTGCGTACTCCTCGTTGCTCTTCAGGTATCCGTCGACGGCACTCATCCAAGATCCTCCGGCGTGGCTCGATGTTCCCTGGACACAGTTCCCCGTCGCGGGCCGATGAATCCGGCGGCAGCGGGGCAGCGGCTAGCGGGCCGCCTCGAACGCCCGGCCCACCGGGGTCGCTGACGGGCCCGGGTTGAACAGGCCCGTGGTGCCGCTGCCCGCCGAGGCGGGCAGGGAGAACCAGGCGTAGCGCTGGACGTACGGGAGGCCGTCGAGCATGGCTGTGGCGGCCGTGAGGAAGGCCGCCTGCTGCGTTTCGGTCGGGAACGTCGCCGTTCCGCCGGCGTAGCTGGTCAGGGCGAACTCGGTGAGCCAGATCGGCCGGTGGTAGCGGGCGTAGATCGCCTGCAGGTACTGCTGGAGCTCCTGGACAGCGGCGGCGGTCTGGAAGTTGCCGCCGTACCAGTGGACCGCGATGAAGTCGACCCGGTAGCCGCGGGCCTTCGCGCCCGCCATGAACTGGTCGAGCCAGCCGCCCGGCGTCGCCGCGCCCGAGGCCACCGCCGGGCTGCCCAGGGTCATGCCGGTCGCCATCAGCTTGGGCCATAGGTCGAGCGCCTGGGCGACGGTCATGTTCGACTGGCCGCCCAGGTCCGGCTCGTTGAAGCCGAGCAGCACGTGCCCCTCCTGCTGCACCTGGGCCAGCGTCGCGCTGGTCACGTTGGCCGCGCCCCAGATCATCGGGACATAGCGCACGCCCGGGGCGGCGACGCCGTTCGGGGTCGGGCCCCAGTTGTAGTACCAGGACGCGCCGGACTCGGCGAGGGCCTGCGCCTCGCCGGCGAAACTCCAGCTGCTGACGCCCTTGCGCTCGCTCGTCAGGGTCGCGGGCCGGGTGGGCGCCGGCTGCGCGGACGGCCGCGCTAGCCGCGCGGTGTGCGTGGCGAGCGGCACGGGGCTCGCCGTCACCGGCTTCGGGGAGGCGGGCGGCACGGCGGCGGCCGCGCGGGCCGACGCCGGCTGGTGCGCGCGGGCCAGCGCGAACGTACCGCCCGCCGCGCAGGTCAGCACCGCGAGGGAGACCGCGACCAGCTTCGGCGGCATGGACAGGGCACCGCCCTTGGCCAGGACCCGGGCGTGCTGCGCGGGCCGCGGCGCGCGGCCCGCATGGCCCGCGGCGGCCGGCCCGCCGGACACCAGGCTGAGTGCCCGGGCCGCCCGGGCCGCCAGGGCCGCCGGGACCGCGAGCAGGGGCAGCCCGGCGAGCAGGCGCTCGGCCGGGATCATGTCGGCGGTGCCGTCCAGGCACCACGGGCATTCCCGGGCGTGCCGGGCGAGGCGCTTGCGCCACAGCGGGCTCGGCTCACCGTCCCAGCCGGCCGTGATGGCGGCCAGGTTGCCGCACGGCGGGAACCGGCGCAGCGCGTGCACCACCGTGCGCGACGTGACGAGGCGTTCCTTCATCCGGGCGATCCGCACGGCCGCGTGCGCCTGGGTCAGCCCGAGCGCGGCGGCGAGTTCGGCCCGGGTGAGCTGACCGGAGGCTTCCTGCCACCACAGGGCGAGCAGCGGCCGGTCGTCGTCCTCCAGCCAGCGGGTCGCCTCCGCCATCTGCTCGCGCTGGCCGCAGAGGCCGAGCCGCTCGATCGTCTGCTCGGCGAAGTCCGGCACCGGCGCGTCGAACTCCACGGCCGGCGCCTGGGCCAGGCGCTCCCGGTAGGAGTCGCGGACCTGCCGGACCGCGATCGCCACGAGCCAGGAACGGAACGCCGCCGGGTCACGCAGTTCGCCGATGCCGCGCACCGCGCGGAGCATCGTCTCCTGGACCACGTCGTCCACGTCCGGGTGACCGTTCATCGCACGGCCGACGACGTTGTAGACGAGCGGCAGGTAGCCGGCCGTCAGGGCATCGAGCGCGTCCCGGTCGCCGCGCCGCGCCGCGGCGACCGTCGCGAGATCCGGGTCCGCCCCGGCTGGAGTTCGCATCACGACTAGGAGACACCATCAGCGGCCGCGGATAACGAAAAATTACCCACAGAAAACCGTTATCGGTCGCGCTCCCCCACCGTCTCCTGCACGGAACAGACGGAAGAAGGAGGATGCGGGTGCGATTCGGCGGCCACGCGAGGCGCGGCGAACATCGAAACGGCAGGCGCCAGGTGCGGCGGGCCCGGGCGTTCGCGCTGGCGGCGACCCTGGCCGCGGTCATTT
>DAHWEX010000380.1 GCA_027326205.1 Actinomycetota bacterium | reverse complement strand
GCGACGGATGTCGATCAGGTGGTCGACGGCCGCGAGCCGCAGGGCGAGCACCGGGACTAGACTCTGCCCGCCGGCGATCAGCTTCGCGCCGTCGCCGAGCCCGGCGAGCAGGCCGACGGCCTCCGCGGCGCTGCCGGGCGCGTGGTACTCGAACGGGGCCGGCTTCACTGGCTGCCTCCTGTTTCCTGCTCCCGGCCGTGGTCGATCAGGCTGGCGTCGATCAGGCTGGCGATGGCCGCCGGGGAGAGCGGGAGCCTGGTGATCGTCACACCGAACGGGGCCAGGGCGTCCGCCACCGCGTTGACGACGGCCGGCGGCGCGCCGATCGCGCCGCCCTCGCCGACGCCCTTGTACCCGCCGGGGCCTGGCCCGGGTGCCGTCTCGACGTGCGCGTACTCGATCAGCGGCACCTCGGTCGCGGTGGGCAGCAGGTAGTCCATGAACGTGGTGGCGACCGGGTTGCCGTCGGCGTCGTAGGCCAGCTCCTCCAGCAGCGCGCCGCCGATGCCCTGCACGACGCCGCCGGCGATCTGGCCCTCGACGACGGCCGGGTTGATCATGTGGCCGCAGTCCTCGCCGACGACGTAGCGCAGCAGCGTCACCTTGCCCGTGGTGACGTCGACCTCGCAGGTGCACACGTGGGTGGCGCACGCCCACAGGCCTATGCCGGCCGCCGCGTACCGGGCGGATGCCTCAAGGCCGGGTGGCATCCCCGGCGGCAGCGCGTACGGCTGGAAGTAGGCGATGTCGGCCAGCTCGGCGAAGCTGACCCCGGCGTCGGGGTCCCCCTTCACCGCCGCCCGGCTCCGGGCCAGCTCGATGTCGGCCTCGCTCGCCTCCAGCTTGTGCGCGGCCAGCCGGGTGAGCTTGGCCCGCAGTTCCCCGGCCGTGACCGCCACGGCCCCGGCGATCATCGAGCCGCTGCGGCTGCCGCCGGTGCCCGCGCCGAACGGCGTGACCGCCGTGTCGCCCTGGATCGTGTGCACGTCGGCGAGGCTGGCCCCGAGCGCGTCGGCGGCGAGCTGCACCGCCGTCGTCTCCAGGCTGTTGCCGGCCGAGCCGCCGGCCAGGTAGACGTTGACCTTCCCCGACGGCTCGATCCGGATCGTCGCGCCCTCGGTCGCGTAGACGCCGAACGCGGGCGTGGTCGGCTCGGCGTAGCAGGAGATCCCGATGCCGAGGTAGCGGCCCTGCCCGCGGGCGGCGGCCTGCTCCGCGCGGAACGCGTCGTAGTCCAGGATCGCCAGGGCCCGCTCCAGCGTCTCCAGCGGGTCCATGTGGTCATACGGCATGCCGGTCGGGCTCGAGTACGGCATCTCGTCGCGGCGCAGCAGGTTCCGGCGGCGCAGTTCCGCCGGGTCGATCGCCATCCGGCGGGCCGCGATGTCGAGGGTGACCTCGCGGGCCAGGGTCTCGAACGCCCACGGTCCCCGGTAGGCGATCCGGCCGGGGGTGTTGGAGAACACCGAGGCGTGGCGAAAAGTCCCCTTGGCGACCCGGTACGGGCCGGGGAAGATCATCCCGGTCGCCGCGCCGGTCATGACCGGCCACGGCGTCGGGTACGCGCCAACGTCCTGTACGTGGTCGAGCGACGCGGCGAGCAGCGTCCCCGCGTCGTCGAAGGCGAGCCTCGCCTCGCCGTGCTCGTGCCGGGCCGTGCCCGCGGACTGGAGGTTCTCCCGGCGGTCCTCGATCCATTTGACCGCGCCGCCCAGCCTCCGGGCCGCGAGCAGGACGCAGATGTCCTCGCGCAGCGGGACGACCTTCTGGCCGAAGCCGCCGCCGACGTCGCGGGTGATCACCCGCACGCTGTGCTCGGGGAGGCCGAGGAGCCGGGCGGCGAACATCCGCACCTCGTGCGGGGCCTGCGTGCCCGCCCAGACGGTGAGCTCGCGGCTGCCCCGCGACCACTCCGCGACCAGCCCGCGGGTCTCCATCGGAACGGCGCCCTGCGCCTGTTCCCAGATCGTCTCGCTGACCACGTGCGCGGCGCCGTCGTAGGCGTCGGCGATGGTCTCAGCGGGCGCGCCGGCGAGTTCGCCCGCCAGGTTGCCGGCGTAGGCCTCGTGCACGAGCGCTTCCGCTGTCCTGGCGGACGCGTAGTCGGGGACCGCGGGCAGCGGCTCGTAGTCCACGTCGACGAGTTCGGCCGCGTCCTCCGCGAGGTAGCGGCTGCCGGCCACGACGAGGGCCACGATGTCGCCGGCGAACCGGGCCTCCCCGGCGGCGAGCGGCGGCCGGGGCGTGTCGGGGACCGTGTTCCCCGTCCCGGTGTACCAGGCCTCGACCACGTCGCCGTTCAGGTCGTCCGCGGTGAAGACGGCGTGGACGCCGGGCAGCGCCAGCGCCGCCGAGGCGTCGACGGAACCGATGCGCGCCCGCGGGTGCGGGCTGCGGACGAAGCAGGCGTGCAGCATGCCCGGCCGGGTGACATCGTCGACGAAGGTGCCCGCGCCGGTTAGCAGCCTGGCGTCTTCGACGCGCTGCACGCGGGTGCCCGCGTAGCGGGCCGCGCCCGCGCCGACGGCGGTCACCCGACCACCAGCGGGAGCTTCTCCCAGCCGCGCACCGACGAGGTCTGCTGCAGCCTGGCCGCGTCCCAGTCGACCTCCCAGGAGGGCCAGCGCCTGAGGATCTCCTCGAGCGCGACCCGGCCCTCCAGCCGGGCCAGCGCGGAGCCGAGGCAGTAGTGCGGGCCGAGGATGAAGGTCAGGTGCATGCTCTTCTTGCGGTGGATGTCGAACCGGTCCGGGTCGTGGTAGCGCCGGGGATCGCGGTTGGCCGCGCCCACCAGGCACAGCATCGTGCTGCCGGCGGGCACGGTCCGGCCGTACCACTCGACGTCACGGGTCACGTAGCGGGCGTTGAAGGGGCCGGGCGGCTCGCACCGCAGGACCTCCTCGACCGCTCCGGGCACCAGCGACGGGTCGGCCGCGATCTCGGCCCGCTGCCCGGGATGCTTCGCCAGGGTCGAGCCCATCCAGCCGATGAGCCGGCCCGTCGTCTCGTTCCCCGCGCCGGCCATGACCGTGACGTACATCAGGATCTCGTCGCGGGTCAGCGTGCGGGTCACCCCGTTCTCGTCCTCGAACTCGGCGTTGATCAGCTCGGTCATCACGTCGTCGGACGGGTGGGCGTACCGCCAGCCGACGTAGTCGTCCATCGCCTCGTGCGACAGGATGACCTCCTCGCTGAAGTCGATCTTGCCGCCGTCGACGGTCTGGATCTTGGCGTTGGACTCGTCGCGGAAGGCGACCTGCCCTTCCTCGGGGATGCCCAGCAGCATGCCGATGACCTTCATCGGCATCTCCACGCCCAGCTTCTCGATGAGGTCGAACCGGGACTCGCCGACCAGCGGGTCCAGGCAGGCGGCGCAGTACTCGCGGACCCGCGGCTCCAGGTCGGCGACCCGGCGCGGCGAGAAGACCCGGGCCAGCAGCTGCCGGTGGATGTTGTGGACCGGCGGGTCCTCCATGATGAGGGTGCCCGGCGGGATCTCCATGTCGGCCTTGATCAGCTCGAGCATGACCCCCCGGGCGGAGGAGTACGCCCCGGTGTCCGTCAGCACCCGCTCCACGTCGGCGTAGCGGCTGACGGCGTAGAAGTCGTGCGGCTCGTTGAAGTACAGCGGAGCTTCTTCCCGTATCCGGTTGAACAGCGGCCACGGGTCGGCCGCGAAGCGGGCGTCGTACGGATCCCAGTAGAGGCTGTCGGAGTCCACGCGGTAGCCCTCCCGTCGTCGGGTAAGCGGTTAATCATTGATATAAATCAGATTTCATGTCCTGGCAAGACCAAACTGACACTTGTCAGTGACTTTTGTCAGTGGCGGTTGCCGGCGGCCGGCGCTACCATCGGGATGCGATGACACCTGGGGAACGCGCGCCCACCGGGCGGGAGGCGAAGCGGCTGGAGACCCGCCAGCGCGTGTACGAGGCGGCGGTCGCGGAGTTCCGGCGGGCCGGCCTCGCCGCCGCCGACGTCGGCGTCATCGCCAAGGAGGCGGGCGTGGCCCGCGGCACCTTCTACTTTCACTTCCCGGCCAAGGAGCACGTCCTCGCCGAGCTCGAGCGGGACGAGGAGGCGCGGCTGGCCGCGCAGCTGGAGAGGTTCCTGTCCCGGCCGCATGACCTGGCCGGCGCGCTGACCGAGACCGTCCGGCTGATGACCCAGATGGAGCGGCGGGTCGGCAAGCCGCTGTTCCGTGAGATGCTCGCGCTGCACTTCTCGCCGAACCGCCCCGAGGTGCTGCCCGGCGCCGACCAGTGGGCCGCCTACCCCATGATGGCCCTGGTCGTGCGGGCGGTCGAGCTCGCGCGGGACCGGGGCGAGGCGTACCCGGAGGCCGACGCGCTGCGCACGGCCCAGTTCTTCCTGCTCGGCCTGTACGCGGTTCTGATCACCAGCCACGATCACTCGCGGGCGGCGCGCGCCGAGATCCTCGACAACTTCGTCGCCACGGTGCTGCGCAGCGTGGAAGCCCGTTAGCGTCGTGGTCGAGGCCGAGCGCCGCCAGTTCGCGCGGGTCTTCTTCGCGGGGACCGTGTGATGTGCGGCGGCGCCGCCACGGCGGCGCGGCAGGCGGCGGCCGGCCTTGACCGATGGCCGCCGCCTGCCGTGGTGCCGCTAGCTGACCGGGATCGCCAGCGACTTGGACTCGAAGAACTCCTCAAGCCCGGCGGTGCCGCTCTCCCGCCCCACGCCCGACTGCTTGTACCCGCCGAACGGCACGTCGGGGCCGAACCAGGCGCCGCCGTTGACGCCGATGGTGCCGGTCCTGATCCGCCGGGCGACCGCCAGGGCCCGCTCGTCGCTGCCGTACACGGCGCCGGACAGGCCGTAGACGGAGTTGTTGGCGATCCGCACGGCGTCGTCGTCGCCGTCGTGCGGGATGATCACCAGCACCGGGCCGAACACCTCCTCCTGCGCGATCTCGCTGTCCGGGTCCACGTTCGTGAGCAGGGTCGGGGCGTAGAAGTAGCCGGGGCCCGCCTTCTCGCCGCCGGTCACCAGCGTGGCGCCGGCCGCGACCGCCCGCTGCACCATGCCGTGGACCTTGTCCTGCTGCCGCTCGCTGATCAGCGGGCCCATGTAGTTGGCCTGATCGGCCGGGTCGCCGTAGGTCACCTTGCCGAGCGCGGCCGTGACCTGCTCGACGATCACGTCGTGCAGGTGGCGCGGCACCAGCATGCGGGTCGGGATCGCGCACCCCTGGCCGGCGTGCGAGCAAGTCGCGAACGCCGCGACCCCGATGGGCCCGGCGAGGTCGGCGTCGTCAAGCACCACAAGCGCGGACTTGCCGCCGAGCTCGAGGAACACGCGCTTGATGGTCGCGCTGGCGGCGGCCATGATCCGGCGGCCGGTCGCGGTGGACCCGGTGAACGTGACGGCGTCGACGTCGGGCGACGTGGTGAGCGCCTCGCCGACGGCCGCCTCCGAGGAGGAGATCACGTTGACGACGCCGGCCGGCATGTCGGTGTGCTCGGCGATCAGCTCGCCGAGGGCGAGCGTGATCAGCGGCGTGTCCGGGGCGGCCTTGAGCACCACCGTGCAGCCGGCCGCGAGGGCCGGCGCCATCTTGACCAGCGCGAGGTGGTTCGGGACGTTGTAGCCGATGATCGCGGCGACGACGCCGACGGCCTCCTTCTCCACCCAGCGGTGGTGCCGCTGGCCGCGGAAATCGGTCAGGCCGAGGTCCTCCGTCAGCGGATAGCCGGGCAGCAGGTCGGCGTAGTACCGGACGAGCTCGATCGGCTGGTCAAGATGCGGGCCGTAGGTCATCGCGCGCGGGGAGCCGCAGTCGGCGATCGTGAGCTCGCGCAGCATCTCCTTGTGCGTGACCAGCACCCCGTGCAACTGGTCCAGGCAGCGGGCCCGGAACTCGGCGTCGGTGGCCCAGCCGGTGGTGTCGAACGCGCGCCGGGCGGCGGCGATCGCGGCCTGGGCGTCGGCGACCGACGCGTCCGGGGCGTGGTCGATTACCTGGCCGGTGGCCGGGTTGACCGACGGGTAGGTCCGGTCGGCCGCGACCAGCTTCCCGTCGATGAGCATGCGATGCATCCGCGTCTCCTTCTGGTGCCGCCGT
>DAHWEX010000376.1 GCA_027326205.1 Actinomycetota bacterium | reverse complement strand
GTGATCAATTCGTCACAACCCTTCCGTCTGGATCGAAGAAGATGGCGTCGGAGAGCCTCATCATGCTCTCGTCGAAACGGACCTCACGGAAAACCGGAGGCCAGCTTCCAACACGGTCGTGGTCCGCTCGGCTCCCAAAGTCGTGCTTAATGCGGGGCGGGGAGGTCTAGCGCGACTGTCGCTGTGGCCCACGGCGCTAGTACGGCCTTGGCGCCGTGGCGCACGGCGACGTTAGGTTCGGTGCTTTGTGCCGCAGCGCCGATGCTGGTTTAGCGCCGTGGGCCGCAGCGCCGCTCGCGGGGGCCACAGGCGGGGGCCGCTGCTGGGGGCGGCCGGTAGCGTGGGCGGTATGGCTCACGTTTTTGTCACGGGATCGTCGGATGGGATCGGGCTGGAGACCGCGCGGCAGCTGATCCGGGCGGGGCACCGGGTGACGGTGCACGCGCGGAATGCCGAGCGGGCCAACGGGCTCGCGGGGCGGGTGGACGGGGCGCACGCCATCGCGGTCGGTGACCTCTCCGTGCTTTCCGGGATCAGGCAGGTCGCCGAGACCGCGGCGCAGTCGGGCCCGTATGACGCGGTGATCCACAATGCGGGGGTCGGCGGCGGCCCGGCCCGGACGGCGACCGAGGACGGGTTCGAGCGGATCTTCGCGGTGAACGTGCTCGCGCCGTACCTGCTCACCGCGCTGATGCCGGTGCCGGCGCGGCTGGTCTACCTCTCCTCGGGCCTTGAGTCGGCCGGCCGGGTCAACCTCGACGACCTGAACTGGGAGACGCGGCCCTGGAACGGCATGCAGGCCTACAGCGACTCCAAGCTCTACGACGTGCTGCTGGCGTTCGCGGTCGCGCGCCGCTACCCGGCCACGCGGGCCAACGCCGTCGACCCAGGATGGATCAAGACCAAGCTGGGCGGCGCGGGAGCGACCGACGAACTCCCGGTCGGAGCCGCGACCCAGGTCTGGCTCGCCGCGAGCGACGACCCCGGGACGCAGGTCACGGGCCGGTACTTCAAGTGGCGTGAGGAGCTGCGGGCGAACCCGCAGGCCTACGACGCCGGCCGGCAGGAGGGACTGCTCGCCGCCTGCGCCAAGCTCACCGGCACCGCGCTGCCGGCCTAGGGCCGGGCCGGACGGCCGCGGATGACCGACCAGCCCCGTCCGGGCGATGCCGACGGTCGTCGCCCGGATCGGCGGCCGCCTGCCCGCGGGGCTGGGGGACGCTGCCCCGGAGTCCCTGGCATGATGAGCGGTGGCTCAGGCGGTGACTAGGAGGTGGTGCCCGATGATCGGCACGTTGCGCACAGTGGTGCTTGACGCACCAGACGCCCGGCGGCTCGCCGCGTTCTACACCGCCCTCGGCGGGTGGACCGAGGCGTACGCCGACGACGAATGGGTCACGATCCAGACCCCGGACGGGTGGCGTATCGCCACCCAGCTCAGCCCCGGCCACGTGCCGCCGCGCTGGCCCGATCCCGCCTACCCGCAGCAGGCGCACCTGGACCTGCGCGTGCCGGACCTCGACGCCGGCCTGGCAAAGGCGGTCGGGCTCGGCGGCGGGCTGCTGCGCAAGAACGAAACCTGGTACACGGTGGCCGACCCGGCCGGGCACCCGTTCGACCTTTGTCTTTTCCCGGAGAAGCAGGAGCCTGGGATCACCCAGGTCGCGGGCGTGATGCTCGACTGCCCGTACGCCAGGGAGCTGAGCGCTTTCTACGCGGAACTGCTCGGCAAGCCCGTCACGTACGAGGGCGACGGCATGGCGATGATCGGCGAGGACGGGGCGCAGCCGGTAATGTTCCAGCAGGTCACCGGGTACCGCGCGCCGCGCTGGCCCGATCCCGCGTACCCGCAGCAGTTCCACCTCGACGTCACGGTCGACGACGTCGACGCGGCCGAGGCGGCGGTGCTGAAGCTCGGCGCCACCTCGCTGTCCTACGGCGGTGACGACTCTCCGTCCATCGGCGGGGAGAACTGGCGGGTCTACGCCGACCCGGCCGGCAAGCCGTTCTGCCTCTGCTGGGACTAGCCTGCCCGGGAGGTCTGCCGTGCCCGGCCAGTCCGCGGCCCCGGCGTGGGCGGCGTTCGACGCGGCGAAGCTGCCCGGCCACCGGCACGTGGCCGTGGACGCTGCCTCGGGAGAACTGCTCGGCTGGGCGGCCGCGTCGGCGGTGTCCGCCCGGCCCGTCTACGCGGGGGTGGTCGAGCACGCGGGGGTGGCCGAGCACGGCGTCTACGCCCGCCTGGGCCACTTCCGGCGCGGGATCGGCGCGGCGCGGCTGAAGGCGCTGATTCAGTCGACGGAGGCGGCGGTGCGGCGGGGCGGGAGTGACCGTCGCCAGGCTAAGGAGCCCGCCGGGCGTCTCGGTGGCGTACCCAGGCCTGAGCGCCCAGCTGAACGGCGTCCCACGGGCTGCCGAGAGGCGGGGTGTAAGACAGGTCGAGGTCGCCCAGCTCATCGACGCTCATGCCGTGGTAGATGGCGGTCGCCGCGATGTCGATGCGCTTGGCGATCTCGGCGTGCCTGTGGCCGAAGAGCTGGACGCCGAGGAGGCGGCCGGTTTCGCGGTCGCCGGTGAAGCGCATGGCGATCTTGTGGCTGCCAGGGTAGTACGCCTTGTGGTCGTCGGCCTCGAACGCGACGGTGACCGGGTCGAACCCGGCTTCCCTGGCCTCGTCGTCGCGCAGCCCGGTGCGGGCCGTGGCCTGCTCGAAGACCTTGACGACCTGGGTGCCGAGGCTCCCGGCGAACTGGCGGCGGCCGCCGGCGGCGTTCTCCCCGGCGACCCGGCCCTGCTTGTGCGCGGTGGTGCCGAGGGGAAGGTAGGTGGTCCCTAGCAGCCGGTGCTGGGTGACCGCGCAGTCCCCGGCGGCGTAGACGTCCGGCAGGCCGGTGCGCATGAACTGATCGACCCAGATGGCACCGCGCGGTCCGACGCCTGCCCCGGCGTCGACCGCCAGGCCGGCTTCCGGGCGGACGCCGGCCACGACGAGAACCATCCCGGCGTGCACGGTGACCTGCTCGCCGGAGGAGGTGACCGCGTCGACGCGCAGCCGGTCGGGTGCCCCCGCCCCGGCGCGGCCGATGCTCTTGACGTCGGTCCCGGTGTGCACCGTGACCCCGTGCTCCGCCAGCTGGGCGCGGACCAGCGCGCCAAGTTCCGGGTCCACGGTGGGCAGCACCTCAGGCAGCCGCTCCAGCTGGGTGACGGCCAGGCCCCGGGCGGTCAGGCCCTCGGCCATCTCAAGCCCGACGTACCCGGCTCCGACGATCACCGCGCGCCGGGTGCCGGTCTCCTCCAGGGTCCGCATGATCGCGAAGGTCTCGTCCATCGAGTGCAGCAGGTGCACCCCGTCGGCGGGGCCGAGGTCCGCGAGCCCGGCGACCGGCGGGCGGACCGGGACCGCGCCGGTGCCGATGACGAGCCGGTCGTAGCGGATCACGCCCGCTTCCCCGGCCGCGCCGGTGACGTGCAGCGCGTGGCCGGCCACGTCGATCTCGCGGGCGGTTGTGTCCAGCCGCAGCC
>DAHWEX010000372.1 GCA_027326205.1 Actinomycetota bacterium | reverse complement strand
TTCCGGCTGGACATGGGCGGTACGGAGGCCGGACGGGAACCGCGGGACTTGCCCGCGTAGCGGGAACGACAGAAGGGTTCATCCATGAGCGCGTTCTTCAGGCTGATCGCGGCCGGGCCGCTGTTCTTCGTCAGCGCGTGGCTGCTGATGGTCTTCGCCGGGATCGTCGCCGCCGATGTCGGCATCCGCCCGTTCGGCTACCTGACCTCGATGGTGGTCACGATCGGGCTCTGGCTGGTGCTCGCTCCGGCGATCGGCGCGGTCGGCCGCGATCAAGCCAAGGCCAACGGCCAGCACACTCACAGCGGCTGACCCTGTCATGAGGTCGGCCGTTGCGGGATCATCGGGTCATGAGCCACCCGGCGGCTCGTGCTGAGGGGAGGATGGCATGACTCGGGTCGGTCACGAGGCAGCCACGCATGACGAGCCGCACGGCGGCGGCATGGCAACCCGGCTGAACTGGCTGCGCGCCGCTGTTCTCGGCGCCAACGACGGGATCGTGTCCACCGCGGGGCTCGTCGTGGGCGTGGCCGGGGCCAGTTCGTCGCGGACCGCGGTCTTGACCGCGGGCCTGGCCGGGCTGTTCGCGGGGGCGCTGGCGATGGCGTCCGGCGAGTACGTCTCGGTCAGCAGCCAGCGGGACTCCGAGCGGGCGATGCTCGCACTGGAACGCCGCGAGCTCGCCGAGAACCCGGCGGCGGAGGTCGCCGAGCTGGCTCGCCTCTACCAGCGCCGGGGCCTGGCGCCGGAGCTGGCCAGGCACGTCGCCGAGCGGCTGACCGAGCACGACGCGTTCGCCGCCCACGCCGAGGCCGAGCTTGGCATCGACCCGGAGCAACTCGCCCGCCCGTGGCACGCCGCCTTCGCGAGCCTCCTGTCGTTCACCGTCGGGGCGGTGCTGCCGCTGCTGGCGATCACGCTCAGTCCGGCTCAGGCCCGGGTGATCGTGACGGTCATCGCGGTGCTGGCCGCGCTGACGGGAACCGGGGCGGCGAGCGCGGCGCTCGGCCGGGCACCGCGCCTGCCGGCGGTGCTGCGGAACGTGCTCGGCGGCGCGGTCGCCATGGGCGTGACCTACGGCATCGGCTCCCTCATCGGAGCCTCAGGAATCTGACCGCGGGCAGGTGAGCCGGAGGAACCGACGCCGGTCAGCGTAGTGCCGCGCGAAGTACGCGGTGCCCGCGGCGGGGTGGTGTCAGGCACGGCCCTTGAGCATGCCCTGCCAGTAGAGCGCGGGCAGCCCGTACCGTTTGAGCAGGTACATGTCCCGCCGCGGCTTGAGGGTGTCGATGAACGGGAGGCTGGGGGTGCGCTCGAGTTCGTAGTTGAACTCGGCCAGCAGCAGCTTGTTGCGCGAGGTGACGAGCGGGCAGGAGGTGTAGCCGTCGTAGCTCCTGGTGCCGCCGCCGTGCATGGCCGCGAGCAGGTTGGCCGCCACCACGGGCGACTGCTTGCGTATCGCGGCACCGGTCTTGGAGGTGGGCAGGTTGGCGGCGTCGCCGAGGGTGAAGACGTTCGGCCAGTCGGGGTGGCGCAGGGTGCGCTTGTCGGCCGCCACGTAGCCGAACGGGCTCGCGGGGTCGGCGAGCGGCGACGCCTTGACCCAGTCCGGCGCGCTCTGCGGCGGGGTCACGTGCATCATGTCGTAGCCGATCTCCTCTTTCGTGCCCGTCTTGTTGTCCGTGATCACCGCCCGCCTGGCGTCCCCGTCGACCTCGGTCAGTTCCGATTCCAGGCGCACCTCGATGCCGTAGCCCGCCGCGATGCCGGTGAGCACCTTCGACCAGTCGGGCTGGCTGAACATCACGGCGGTGGGCAGCACCAGGATGACCCGGATGCGGTCGAGCACGCCCTGGGACCGCCACCAGTCGGCGGCTAGGTACGCGATCTTCTGCGGGGCCCCCGCGCACTTGACCGGCCCGGCGGGCATGGTGAACAACGCGGTGCCGCTGCGCAGGCCGCGGATGAACTCCCAGGTCAGCGGGGCCAGGTCGTAGCGGTAGTTGCTTGCGACACCGCGCTGGCCCAGGGTCTGCGTGAGGCCGGGAACCCGGTCGAAGTTGAGCTGCAGGCCCGGTGCCATGACCAGGTAGTCATAGCCGATTACCTGGCCCGACTCGGTGGTCACCCGCTGCGCCGCCGGGTCCACGGCGGTCGCGGCGCCCTGGATCCAGGTCACGCCCTCCGGCATGACCCGGGACTGCGGGCGCACCGAGGCGCGCTGCGGCGCCCGCCCGCCGCCGACCAGGGTCCACAGCGGCTGGTAGTAGTGGCTGGCCGAGGGCTCCAGCACGGCGACGTCCGGCAGGCCGTGCCGGCGCAGTCGGGCGGCAAGCGTCAGGCCGGCGGATCCGCCGCCGATGATCAGTACCTTGTGCTTGCCTTCCGGTGAATTCGCTGAATTCATTCGCGGTTTCTCCTCCGGTACGGGCGGCAAGTGATGTCTTCATTTTTTATCAAAGGACTGGCTGATGCGTCAAGTACCACCCGTCCGGCTCGGTGGACCGCTTGGCTTATTACGTCGTTTACACGTCTCTGAGCTGCTTTTATAGGTGAGAGCTTATTGGTATATCAGAATTTACTGTTAGACATCGCGAGTTTCTTCCGTACACAATTTGACAGGAACTTGGTGCACGGATGCCGTCGTCGGCGTTTTTTTACGGAGGAAAACCTTGCTGCTCGCGTTGCCTATCGGGATCCTGATTGGCCTCAGCCTCGGCGCACTCGGCGGC
Organism: Actinomycetota bacterium; assembly: GCA_027326205.1. Lineage (GTDB taxonomy): Bacteria > Actinomycetota > Actinomycetes > Streptosporangiales > Streptosporangiaceae > Trebonia. Next base: position 1,076 of record DAHWEX010000372.1, on the reverse strand, counting down.
GGCGGGTCGATCCTGACGGTGCCCGCGCTTGTCTACCTGCTCGGCGAGAGCCCGCACAGCGCGACGACCGCGTCGCTCATCGTCGTCGGCGTCACCTCGCTCGCGGCCATGGCGGTCCACCTGCGCGCCGGGCGGGTCCGGGTGCGCTCGGGGATCGTGTTCGGCGTTCTGGGCGCGGGCGGCGCGTTCGCCGGCAGCCGCCTGTCGGCCAGCGTCGACCCCAACGTCCTGCTCGTGGCGTTCTCCGTGCTCATGGGGGGCGCGGCGGCGGCCATGCTGTACCGGCAGCGGTCCGGCACCGCCCCGGCCGGGCCGTCGGCCGCGAGCCAGCCGGCGGCGCCCGAGCACGGGACGGGTGACGTCGGCGGCCAAGTCGGCCACGCTGACCGTAGTGACCTCGGCCCCGGCGGTGGGGTCGCCGTCCGCCAGTTGCCGCCGCGATCGGCCGCCCGGGCGCGAGCCGTCCCGTCCGTGTCGCCGGCCCGCGTGGTGATCGCGGCGACGGTCGTGGGGCTCGTGACGGGGTTCTTCGGCGTGGGCGGTGGTTTCGTGGTCGTCCCGGCGCTGGTGCTCGCCCTCGGCTTCGACATGCCGGCCGCGGTGGGCACGTCCTTGCTGGTGATCGCGATCAACTCAGCCTCGGCGCTGCTGTCCAGGCTCGGCACTCATGCCAGCATCGGGGACGGCCTGCTGATCACGTTTACCGCCGCCGCCGTCGCCGGGGCCGTCGCCGGGAGCCGGGTCGCCTCGAAAGTCAGGCCCGAGCGCCTGGCCGTCGCCTTCGCCGTCTTGATGATCGCGATCGCCATCTACACCGCCGCCCGCAGCATCCCCGCGCTCGCCTGAGCCGCGCTCGCCTGAGCCGCGGTCACTCGCGCGGACGGGCGGCAAGGCGGGCGGCCACCGCGAGGAACGCGGCCGCCGCGGGGGTCGGCGCGCCCGGCCGGTGCACGATCACCAGGTCCCGCATCATCGGCGGGTCGAAGGGGACGGCGACGGCGCCCTGCGCGGCGGCAAGCACCGCGATCGCCTCGGGCATCACCGCCGCGCCGGCGCCGGCGAGGAGCAGCGGGAGC
>DAHWEX010000768.1 GCA_027326205.1 Actinomycetota bacterium | reverse complement strand
TTCGGATGGCCTGCCAGGCTCGCAAGTTGAGTCAGCTGATCGTGCATCACCTGCGGCGAGCCGATGAGGCTCCGCAACACCGACTCGCGGATCACGGAGACGACCTCCGGGGGATCGGGGCGCGACAGCACCCTTTGACGGTCCAGGGTCGCCTTGACGAGTTCATCGGCGCGCTCGGGGTCGCTGCCGCCAGCCATGATCACCGCGTGCCTGTACTCCGCCGTCTCGAAGATCGCAGGCACGATGATCGGTGACCAGTACCGGAGCATGTGCGCCGCGCCCTCAGCCTCTAGCCACCCCTCGAACCACGTCGGGATAGGTCCGTCAGAGGACCGGGCTAGCTCCGCGATGTCCGCAAACAGTCGCGCGTCGAGTCCGCACGCCTCGCACCATGCCGCTAGCACGTCCGGTGTCGGTACCCGTTCGCCTGTCTCGGCCTTAGTGATCACAGTGCGATCGAAACCGAGTCTCGCCGCTAGCGCGTCCTGGCTGCTGAACCCCGCAACTGCACGGGCACGCCTCAACTGCTCACCGAGGAATACCTTCGGGTTGGTTTTGGCGTCTCCGTTACGTGGCATGCGTGCCGCCCTCCGACCGAGTGGTGGCGAAACGTGGCGTGGCTACCCGCCACGTAGCTTACGCCCCTGATGCGCAGCCAAGATGAGTGTCTCGCGCCGATGCTGAGCGATACCAGCGTTGCGGGTAAAGCAAGGAACTCAGCATCGGTGCCACCAGACATAACCGGGGCGGCGAAGATGATGGCGAACTCAGGACTAGACAGATATGCACCCGAGCACCTAACGGCGTCAAAGCAGGACAAAGAACGCGCAACAGCTCTGGTTCCCGGCGGCATACGAGACTTGGACGATCCCCAGCTCATCCGTCACTGGTCTGCACTGCGACTGCGCATCGCACTCAGCGGCAAGACCGTACCCGATGATCTGAAGCGCGAGTACGCCGCCGTGTCCGCGGAGTACCGCCGGCGCATAGAGGGTGACCCCAGGCCGTGAATCCGCTCACCACGCAGAACAGAAGGGAAAACGCTTCCAATGGATGACAGCCCCCTGACGGGCCCCCTAACGCTGTCGGCCATGCTGGCGAGGGACGAACGCCAGTACATGGCCCGGTGGCTAGCCCTCGAAGTCCTCATGACCGATGAAGCCGTCTGCGCAGACGAGGAACTGTACGACCGCCTCTCGGTGCTACAGGAAAAGTGGCAGCAGGAAACCCTGGCCAGGCACGGCGTAACCCGGGCGCCATGAGCGAGGGCCAGTGCGGCGGCGGACCGCGGCCGCTCGCGCAGCGGTCCGGCGATGGCTGGAGGTTAAGCCGGCGGTGCCAGGTCGCGGTGTCCGGTGTAGGCTAATAGAACACGTTCTAGTTGGATGGAGAGCGGATGCTGATTGCCTACACTCCCCAGCAGGAACGGCTGCGGCAGGAGCTGCGCGGTTACTTCGGCCGGCTGATGACGGACGAGGTGCGGGCCGGCCTCGACCCGGCGGACGGCGACTACGACTACGGGGGCGGTGACGCCTACCGCGCGGTGGTGCGGCAACTGGGCGCGGACGGCTGGCTGGCCCTTGGCTGGCCGCAGGAGCACGGCGGGCGCGGCGGCACGATGATCGACCAGCTCATCTTCACCGACGAGGCCGCGGCCGCGCGGGTGCCGGTGCCGTTCCTGACCATCAACACGGTGGGGCCGACGATCATGCGGTTCGGCACGCCGGAGCAGAAGTCGCACTACCTGCCGAGGATCGCCGCGGGCGAGATCCACTTCTCCATCGGCTACTCCGAGCCGGAGGCGGGCACCGACCTCGCGTCGCTGCGCACGACCGCGACGCGGGACGGCGAGGAGTACGTGGTCGACGGCCAGAAGATGTGGACGAGCCTGATCCAGTACGCGGACTACGTGTGGCTCGCCTGCCGGACCGACCCGGCCGCGCCCAGGCACAAGGGACTGTCGATCCTCATCGTGCCGACCTCGGCCGCGGGCTTCTCCTGGACGCCGGTGCGGACGATGGCCGGCGTGGTGACCAGCGCCACGTACTACAGCGCGGTGCGCGTGCCGCGCTCCGCCCTCGTCGGCACGGAGAACCAGGGCTGGCCGCTGATCACCAACCAGCTCAACCACGAGCGGGTGGCGCTCACCTCGGCGGCGCCGGTGCTCGCCGCGCTCGCGGCGGTGCGGGAGTGGGCGCGGGACGCGAAGCTCGCGGACGGGCGGCGGGTGATCGACGCCGAGTGGGTCCGGCTCAACCTGGCCCGGGTGCACGCCAAGGCGGAGTTCCTCAAGCTCATGAACTGGCGGATCGCCGCCGCGGCGGCCGACGGCGGTGACGGCTCCCCCGGGCCGGGCGCGATCGGGCCCGCCGCCGCGTCGGCCACGAAGGTGTACGGCACCGAGTTCGCCGTGGAGGCTTACCGGCTGCTGATGGAGGTGCTCGGCGCCGGCGCGCTGGTGCGGTCCGGCTCGCCCGGCGAGGTGCTGGCCGGGCGGATCGAGCGCCAGCACCGTGCCGCGCTGATCTTGACCTTCGGCGGCGGGACGAACGAGGTGCAGCGCGACATCATCGCGGCGGCCGGGCTGGGACTCCCCGCCGCCCGCCGCTGATCCCAGGGTCTAGGGGGCCGTGATGGACTTCTCGCTCAGCATGACGCAGACCGAGATCGCTGGGCTCGTTCGGAAGATCCTCTCCGAGCAGCACACCGGTGAGCGGCACTCCACCGGACCGGGCACTACCGGGCCGGGCACCGCTGGGC
>DAHWEX010000767.1 GCA_027326205.1 Actinomycetota bacterium | reverse complement strand
GAGCTGCGCGCCGACGGCGACCGTCTCGTCCTCGTCGACGGCGATGCCGCGCAGGATGCCGGTGGCCGGCGACGGTATCTCGGTGTCCACCTTGTCCGTCGAGACCTCAAGGAGCGGCTCGTCCGCCGTGACGTGCTCACCCTCCTTCTTCAGCCAGCGCGTGACGGTGCCCTCGGTGACGCTCTCGCCGAGCTGGGGCATTACTACGGAGACTGACATGTTCTCCAGTGACTCCTTAGGCGTGGAAGTGCAGCGGCTTGCCGGCGAGGGCCAGGTGCGCCTCGCCGATGATCTCCGACTGGGTCGGGTGCGGGTGGATGAGCGCCGCGACGTCGTCCGGCTCGGCATCCCAGTTGTAGATGAGCTGGCCCTCCGCGATGAGCTCGCCGACCCGGCTGCCCACGAGGTGGATGCCGACGACCCGGCCGGGCTGGCCGTCCGGCGTGGACGGTGCCTCGGCGATGACCTTGGCCTGGCCCTGCGTCTGCAGGATGACGCTCTTGCCGTTGCCGCCGAGCGGGTAGTTCACCTCGACCACGTTGATGCCGCGCGCGGCGGCCTGCGCGGAGGTGATGCCCACCGAGGCGACCTCCGGGTCGGAGTAGGTGATGCGCGGCACGCCGTCGTAGTCGATCGGCTTGACGTCGAGGCCGCCGAGCCGCTCGGCGACGAGAATGCCCTCGGCGAAGCCCACGTGGGCGAGCTGGGGGTGCGCGAGGCCCGGGACGGCGACGAGGTCGCCCACGGCGGAGATCGTCGGGACCGCGGTCCGGCACAGCTGGTCCACTTCGACGAACCCGCGGGTGACGGTGACCCCGTTCTCCTCGTAGCCGAGGCCGGCCGAGACCGGGCCGCGGCCGACGGCCACCAGCAGGATCTCGGCCTCCAGCTCCTTGCCGGTGCCGAGCGTCACCCGGACGCCCGCGTCGGTGTAGCTCACCGACTGGAACGGCGCGCCGAGCTCGAACTTGACCCCGCGCCGCCGGAAGACCCGCTGCAGCACCTTGGCGGACGCCTCGTCCTCAAGCGGCAGGAGCTGCGGCGCCATCTCGACGATCGTCACGTCGGCGCCGAACGAGCGCCACACCGACGCGAACTCGACGCCGATCACCCCGCCGCCGAGGATGATCGCGGACGCCGGCACCCGGTCGAGCGCGAGGGCGTCGTCGGAGGTGATCACCCGGACGCCGTCGGTCGACAGCCCCGGCAGCGACCGCGGCGCCGAACCGGTGGCGAGCACGACGTGGTCTCCGGTGTAGACCGCCCCGTTCACGGCGACCGACGTGGGCGAGACCAGCTTGCCGTCGCCGTGAATCGTGTCGATCTTCCGGCCGGCGAGCGTGCCCTGCAGGCCCTTCCACAGCCGCTCGACGACGCCCTGCTGGTAGGACAGGACCGCGGGCATCTCGATGCCCTCGAACGTGGTCCGCACCCCGAACTTCTCGCTCTCCCGCGAGGCGTCCGCGACCTCGGCCGCGTGCAGCAGCGCCTTGGTCGGGATGCAGCCACGGTGCAGGCAGGTCCCGCCTACCTTGTCCTTCTCGATCAGGGCCACGCGCTTGCCGAACTCCGCCGCGCGCAGCGCGCAGGCGTAGCCGCCGCTGCCGCCACCGAGGATGACGATGTCGTAATGGCCGCCCTCTGCCACAGTAAAACCCCTTTTCGATTACGCCCAGTGTCTAATCATGGCACCGTGGTTGCTTACGCGCCGGGAAGTCGCCCGGCCGCCGTCTCCGCCGCGATCGCGATGAGCGCCCGCACCGCCGAGCCGGTACCGCCCTTGGGGGTGTAGCCGAACGGGGCCTTCTCGTTGAAGGCCGGGCCGGCGATATCGAGGTGCGCCCAGGCGATCCCCTCGGGCACGAACTCCTTCAGGAACAGGCCGGCGACCAGCATGCCGCCCTCGCGGTCCCCCGAGACGTTGGTCAGGTCGGCGACCGTCGAGTCCAGGCCCTTGCGCAGTTCCTCGGGGAACGGCATCGCCCAGGCGGGCTCGCCGCTCTGGCGCATGAGCGCGGCCACCTCGGCGGCGACCGCGTCGCAGGACCCCATGACCCCCGTCGTGCGCCCGCCGAGCGCGACCATCGCGGCCCCGGTCAGCGTGGCGACGTCCACGATCAGCACGGGACCGTCTTCCACGGACCTCGCGATGCCGTCGGCGAGGACCAGGCGGCCCTCGGCGTCGGTGTTGAGCACCTCGACGGTCGTGCCGCCGTAGATCGTGATGATGTCGGACGGGCGCTGCGCGCCGCCGCCCGGCATGTTCTCCGCCGCGCACAGGTAGCCCACGACGTTGACCGGCAGCGCCAGCTCGGCGACGGCCACGGTGGCGGCGAGCACGGCGGCGGCGCCGCTCATGTCGCACTTCATCGTCTCCATCGACTTCGGCGGCTTGAGCGAGAGGCCGCCGGAGTCGAACGTGATGCCCTTGCCGACGAACGCGATGGTCTGCGTCGCCTCCGGGTGGGTGTAGTGCAGTCGCACGAGCCGCGGCGGCCGGACGGACCCCTGGCCCACGCCGGTGAGGCCGCCGTAGCCGCCGTCCCGCAGCGCCGTCTCGTCGAGCACCTCGACGGCGACGCCCACGCCGGCCGCGACCCGCTCCGCCTCGGCCGCGAGCGCGGCGGGCGGCAGGTCGAGCGGCGAGGTGTTGACCAGGTCCCGCACCAGGTTGACCGCCTTGGCGACCACCTCACCGCGCCGCACCGCCGCGGCGTTGCCGCTGCCGGTCACCACGGTCACCGCCAGGTCGGCGGCCGGCGTCGCGCGGTACCGGCGGAAGCTGTAGGCGCCGAGGAGCGCCCCGGTGGTGACGGCCTCGGCCTCATCCGGGGTGAGCGAGGGGAGCGCGAGGGTGACAGCCGTGCCCGCCGGCGATCCGCCGTTCCCGGCGGGCTTCTTCGCCCCGGCCGAGCGCAGCGCGGCGCCGGCGGCCCGGCGGAGCCTCTCGGCGTCGAAGGAGGCACCCTCTTGCGGCGCCTCGCCGAGGCCGACCGCGAGCACGAGCGTGGCGGGAACCTTCCCCCCGCCGGGGATCTTGCTGAGTTCCTCGAGTTCGCCGGTCGCGCCGAGGGCCGAGAGCGTGCCGGCGAGGGTACCGCCGAGTGCCTCGTCGACGCCGGACAGGCCGGGTGCGGCTGCCGGGCCGTCGGGGGTCTGGATAACCCCGATGACAAGGATGTCGGCCTCGGCCGTCTCCGGCGCCGACTCACTGGTTGCAAGGGAGACTGTCACGAAGCCGATGTTATTGCACCCCGATGCGCGGGGTTGGCCCCCGCACCCCTCCGTGATGGACGGCACAGCGTTTCCACCCGGGGGGATGACCCCCGGTGACCCCCGGTCACGGAAGGGCTTCGCCCCTCCGTCGCCTCCCCGCGGGGGACTCGCGTAAGGCGCCCGCCCCGTGCCGTGGCTGAGGTTACGGCCTGTCGTGGCGGCTGAGGGCGGCGCGAGCGCAAAGGGCGCGCTGCCCTGCGTCGTGGCTGAGGTTACGGCCCGTTGGGCGGTTGCGGACAGCGCTCGCCAGTGAACGCGTGAGCCTGGGCGGGCAGGCGTGGCGGGCGCTGCTGCCCTGGCGGATTCTTTGTCAGGTACGGCGAAGAATCCGCGCGGGCAGGCGATCTTCCTAGGCGCTTAGCGCCGGGGCCGGGACAGGGGTGTCCTGTTCGGCCGGTTGGGGCTCGGCGGCGAACAGGTGGCAGCCCTCCGGGTCCAGGCGCAGGCCGACCGAGTCGCCGCGGTCGGCCCGGTGCCGGGCGAACACGCCGGTCAGCCGGCCGAGGCCGGGCAGGTCGATCGCGTACTCGTACCCCCGGCCGCGGAACGCCACGTCGGCCACCCGCCCGTTCAGGTGCGGCGTCTCGGACGTGGAGTGCAGCAGGTAGACGCCGGTGGGCCGGATGGCGAGCAGCGCGTCGTCGCCGGGCTTGAGCGCGGCACCGCCCGCGCTGGTCCCCGGCGCGGGCCGCGCCGCGGGGACGCTCGTCCCGGCGGGCCGCAGCGCGGGCAGTCG
>DAHWEX010000337.1 GCA_027326205.1 Actinomycetota bacterium | reverse complement strand
GGCGGCCAGGCCAACGCCACCATCCTGGAACTCCTCTAGCCTCCGGCGGGTGGTCGCGGCCGGCTGCGCGGGGTCGTTTAGCTTCGCGCGTGTGGTCGCTGCCGGCGGCGCAAGATCGTTTACTGAAGATCTTTGGCTTTTCGGCCCCCCTGGGGGCCGAAAAGCCAAAGATCTTTTTTATTTGATCTTGAAGGCGGGGCGGCTGCGCTCCGTTCACGCGGTGGCCGGCTGTGCACGCCAGCTACTACCGAAGCCGGTCGCCGCGACCCGGCGCTGTCACCTGCGGGTGGTGGATCGTTAGGCACACTAGGCGCCTCCCGGCGACCCGCCGTCTGCTGCCTGCCGATCTCCACCGCCGTCTCCGCCGCGGCGATAACAGCAACAGGCGCGCTACGCGCAGGCGGGTTAGCCCGCTACCCCTGCTGGACGGCGCCGGATGCGAGGAGGTCGTCCGCGTCGGGGAAGCCCAGGTCGGCGAGGACCTCGCGGGTGTGGGCGCCGGAGCGGGCGATCTTGCCCGGGGGGAGCGCGCCGGCCGGGGTGCCCGGGGTGCCGTCGCCGAAGCGGGGGGCCGGGGCGGGCTGGAGGACGCCGTCCACGGTCACGTACGTGGCCCGGGCGGCCAGGTGCGGGTCGGCGGGGGCCTCGGTCATCGTGCGGACCGGGGCCACGCACGCGTCCGTGCCGCTGAACGCCTTGGTCCACTCCTCCTGGGAGCGCTCGGCGAAGCGGGCGGCGAACCGCCGGCGCAGTTCCGGCCACCGGGTGCGGTCGCCCCGGTCGGGCAGGTCGGCGGGGACGCCCTCCGGGGCGAACAGCAGGCCGGTGAAGACCGCGTAGAACTGCGGCTCGAGCGCGCCGACAGCCATGTGCCGGCCGTCGGCCGTCGCGTAGACGTCGTAGTACGGGGCGCCGGAGTCGAGCAGGTTGACGCCGCGCTCGTCGGTCCACCCGCCGGCCGACAGCATTCCGTAGGTCATCGCCTGGAGCATCGCGGCGCCGTCGACGATGGCGGCGTCCACCACCCGTCCCCGGCCGGTCGAGCGGGCCGAGAGCACGCCCGCGACCAGGCCGAGGGCGAGGAACATGGAGCCGCCGCCGAAGTCGCCGAGGTAGTTCACCGGCACCTGCGGCGGGCCGCCGGCCCGGCCGATCGCGTGCAGCGCCCCGGTCAGCGCGATGTAGCCGATGTCGTGGCCGGCGCTCGCCGCCAGCGGGCCGTCCTGCCCCCAGCCGGTCATCCGGCCGTAGACCAGGGCGGGATTGCGGGCGAGGCAGTCGGCGGGGCCGACCCCGAGGCGCTCGGCCACGCCCGGCCGGTAACCCTCGATCAGCGCGTCGGAGGCGGCGGCGAGGCGGAGCACCACCTCGGCGCCGCGCGGGTGCTTGAGGTCCACGACGACCCGCCGCTTCCCCCGGCTGGTGACGTCGGCCTTGTTGGCGCCTGACCCGCCGCGGGCGCCCCCGGGCCGGTCCACCTGGATCACTTCCGCCCCGAGGTCCGCGAGCAGCATACCGCAGAACGGCCCGGGGCCGATGCCCGCAAGCTCAACGACCCGCACCCCGGCAAGCGGCCCGCTCGTCTCGGTCACCGCCGCCTCCTCGTATCCGCATCCATGTCGGGCACCGCGCGATCGTAACGCCCGGTGCCGCAGCCACCGGGGCCGCCGG
>DAHWEX010000334.1 GCA_027326205.1 Actinomycetota bacterium | reverse complement strand
CTCCGGGCAGCGCCGCCCGAGCAGCCGTCCTTCGGCCAGGCCGCGCAGGTAGGCGCTCTCGGCGGGCGACGCGGTGTGCTGGTAGGCCAGCCGCACGGGGGTGGTCGTCATCGTGACCGGTTCGCCGTCGTCGGCGGCCTGCGCCCCGGTCCCGGGTGCCGCGTCCCCGGGGGACGACGGCGCGCACGGCTCGAAGCACGCGATGTCGCGGATGCTGCCCACCCGGTCGGCCGCCCAGCGCACCCGGACGCGCATCCCGGTCCGCATCGCGGCGGCGGAGCCGGCGTCGACCGCGTGCAGCATCGCGGTGTCCGCGCCGTCCAGCCGGATCAGCGCCCACCCGAACGGGCGGTCGAGCGGCTGGCCCGGCAGCGGCCCCGGCTGCCACGTCCAGGTCACCACGGTCCCCGCCGGTCCGACCTCGACCAGCTCCCGCGGCGGCCGGAACGTCACCGGGTCGTACTCGAACGGCGGCGCGTGCACCGTGCCGTCCGCGCCGCGCGCCGCCAGGACGCGCCGGTCCCTGAGGGCGGTCATGAACTGGCCGAGCACCGGCCCGAGCGACCGCGTGTAGTCGAACGCGATCTCCATCGGTGCCCGCAACGGGGTGTCGCTCACGGGCCTATTGTAGAACGTGTTCTAGCGATTGCTTGTCCAAAAATAGAACGAGTTCTAGATTGGCCTGGTGACCGACATCGGCTTGTGGACCATCGCCGCCCAGACCCCGGACCGTCCGGCGGTGATCGAGCCGGACGGCGCCGTGGTCAGCTACGCCGCCCTGGCCGCCCAGGCCGACCGGATCGGGCGGGGCCTGCAAGCGCTCGGGCTGCGCCCGGGTGACTGCGTGGCCGGGATGCTGCCCAACGGCCGCGCCGCCCTCGCGCTGTTCTTCGCCGCGCTGGAGACCGGGCTGTACGTGGTGCCGGTCAACTGGCACCTGACCCCCGCCGAGGTCGGCTACATCCTGCGCGACAGCGAGGCCGGCGCGTTCGTCGCCCATGAGCGGTTCGCCGAGGTCGCGGCGGCAGCGGCGGACCAGGCCGGAATAGGCGCGGCGGCCAGGTTCGCCGTCGGCGCCGTCCCCGGGTTCCGGCCCCTGGCCGAGCTGGGCGCCGGGGGCGCCGGCCGCCCGGACAGGCGCACGACGGGCGCTCCCATGCTCTACACGTCGGGCACGTCGGGGCGTCCCAAGGGCGTGCGGCGGGCGCTGACCGGCGCGGACCCGGATGCGGTGCCGCCGTTCACCGCGTGGTTCTTCGGCATCTTCGGGCTCAGGCCGTTCGACGGCCACGTTCACCTGTGCTGCTCGCCGCTCTACCACACGGCGGTGCTGAACTTCGCGACGATCTCGGTTCAGCTCGGTCACCCCGTCGTGCTGATGGACCGCTTCGACCCGCAGGCCCTGCTCGCCCTGGTCGAGCGGCACCGGGTGACCAGCAGCCACATGGTGCCGACGCAGTTCAGGCGCCTGCTCGCGCTGCCCGAGCCGGTCCGCTCCGCCTACGACCTCAGCTCGCTGCGCTGCGTGATCCACGCCGCCGCGCCGTGCCCGCCGGAGGTCAAGCGGCGGATGCTGGAGTGGTGGGGGCCGGTGGTGACCGAGTACTACGCGGCGACCGAAGGCGGCGGGAGCGTCATCACCGCGCAAGAGTGGCTCGCCCGCCCCGGATCGGTCGGCACGCCATGGCCGGGCTCGGAGATCCGGATCCTCGACGACAACGGCGACGACCGGCCGGCCGGGGAGCCGGGCCTGGTCTACCTGCGGATGGGCGCCTCCACCTTTGACTACCACAAGGACCGGGACAAGACGCTGGCCGGGCGGGCCCGGGGCATGTTCACCGTCGGCGACATCGGCTACCTCGACGCCGACGGGTACCTCTACCTGTGCGACCGCAAGGGCGACATGATCATCTCGGGCGGGGTCAACATCTACCCGGCGGAGATCGAGGCGGAGTTGTCCTGCCACCCGGCGGTCGGCGATGTCGCCGTCTTCGGCATCCCGCACCAGGAATGGGGCGAGGAGGTCAAGGCCGTCGTCCAGCCCGCGCCCGGCGCCGTGCCCGGCCCCGCGCTGACCGCGGAACTGCTGGACTTCCTCGGCGGCCGCATGGCCCGGTTCAAGCTGCCCGCGACCGTCGACTACGTCGCGGCACTGCCGCGCGACCCCAACGGCAAGCTTTACAAGCGGCGGCTGCGCGACCCGTACTGGGCCGGCCGCGACCGGGCGATCTGACCAAGACCCATTCCGAACGGAGGCGTGTTCCGCTTCCTCCGGAAACTCTTTTCCTGACCGCCGGGACGCCGGCCCGCTATCGGTTCAGCACGACGAATTGATCGGGAAGGGTTCCCGGTCGCGGCGGGACGCCTAACGGGACGCCTGACGCGACGCCAGCGCGTCCTGGGCCGCGCGGGCGGTCAGGCGTCGCGGAAGTGCGGGCGGCGCTTCTCGGCGAAGGCGCGCGGCCCCTCCCGGGCGTCGTCGCTGGCGAACACCGCGGCGCCGATCTTCGCCTCGATCGCGAACGCGTCGTCCTCCGCCATGCCCTCGGTCTCCCGGATGGCCCGCAGGATCGCCCGCACCGCGACCGGTCCGTTCGCGGCGATCGCGGCGGCGATCTCGAGTGCGGTGCCCAGGGCCTGCCCGTCCGGCACGACGCGGCCGATGAGCCCCATGGACAGCGCCTCGGCCGCGGTGACGTGCCGCCCGGTCAGCAGCAGGTCGGCGGCCAGCGTGTAGGGGATCTGCCGCGGCAACCGGACCGCGGACCCGCCCAGCGGGAACAGCCCCCAGCGGGCCTCGGAGACGCCGAACCGCGCGCCCGCGCCGGCCACCCGGATGTCGCAGGCCTGCAGGATCTCGGTGCCGCCGGCGATCGCCGGGCCCTCCACGGCGGCGACCAGCGGCTTGGTCAGGCGGCGCCCCTTGAGCAGCGGCTCGATCACCGCGAGGCCGGCGTCGCCCAGCCGCGCGCCGGGATGGTCGCCGGCCATCGCCTTGAGGTCGGCGCCCGCGCAGAACGCGCCGCCCGCCCCGGTCAGCACGCACACCCGGATGCCCGGGTCGGCGTCGACCCGGTCCCAGGCCTGGCGCATGAGCGCCATCATCGCCGGAGTGAGCGCGTTGCGTGCCCCGGGCCGGTTCATCGTGACGATGAGAACGTGTTCACGCTGCTCGATCAGCGCGTGCGGCTGCTCGCTGGCCGGCTCGCTCAAATCTTCCTCCGGAAGTGACGCCCAGGTCTTGCCGAGAACAGTAACACGTTCTAGTTTCTAGGCATGGCGCTGCACATGGCCGACCTGTTCGAGCATGCCGCGGACACGTTCCCCGGGCGGGTCGCGCTGATCTGCGGCGACCGCCAGGTCACCTACCACGGCCTCGAAGACGAGGCCAACCGCCTGGCGCACCACCTGGCCGCCCTCGGGGCCGGCCCCGGCGCCCACGTCGGCCTGTACGCCCGCAACTCCGCCGAGGCCGTGGCGACGCTGCTCGCGGTCATCAAGCTCCGGGCCGTGGCGATCAACATCAACTACCGGTACCTGGCGAAGGAGCTGGCGTACCACCTGCGCGACGCCGGCCTGGCCGCCCTTGTCCACGACCAGGACCTGGGACCGGTCGTCGATGCCGTCACGCCCCCCGCGCTGCCGCGCGTGGTGATCGGCGGGGACTACGCCGCGGCGGTAGCGGCCCGGTCCGGGGACCGCGACTTCGGCCCGCGCAGCCCCGACGACGTGTACATCATCTACACCGGGGGCACCACCGGGCAGCCGAAGGGCGTCATGTGGCGCCACGAGGACATCTGGCGCACGCTCGCCGGCGGCATCGACTTCATCACCGGCGAGCGGCTGGCGGACGAGTGGGCGCAGTCCCGCGCGGGCGCCGGGGCCGGCGGCCTGGTCCGCATGGCGCCGGCGCCGCTCATCCACGGCGCCGCCATGGTGGCCACGCTGGCCTGCCTGTTCGGCGGTGACACGGCGGTGATCCTGCCGAAGTTCGACCCGCACGCGGTCTGGGCGGCGGTGCAGCGGCACCAGGTCAACGTGCTCTCGGTCATCGGCGACGCGATGGCCAGGCCGCTGATGGAGGCGCTCGCCGCCGGCGACTACGACACGTCCTCGCTGATCTCGCTCAACTCCACCGCCGCGCTGTTCTCGCCCCCGGTCAAGGAGGCGTGCGCGCGGGCGCTGCCCGCCGTGTTCATCAGCGAGGCGATCGGCTCCACCGAGACCGGGTTCGCGGGCATGTCCTTCGTCAGCGGGGACGACGCGCAGCGCGGCGGTCCCACGGTCACCGCGGGCCCGGACGTCATCGTGATCGACGAGGCGGGCGGCGTGTGCGGTCCCGGGCAGGCCGGCAAGCTGGCCCGCGGCGGGCACGTCCCGCTCGGCTACTACAACGACCCGGTCAAGACGGCGCAGATGTTCACCGAGGTGAACGGCAAGCGCTACGCGGTGCCCGGCGACTGGGCCCGGGTCGAGGCGGACGGCTCGCTCACCCTGCTCGGCCGCGGCAACACGTGCGTGAACACCGGCGGCGAGAAGGTCTACCCGGAAGAGGTCGAGGGCGTGCTGAAGGCCCATCCCGACGTGTTCGACTCCCTGGTCATCGGCGTGCCCGACGGACGGCTCGGCCAGCGGGTTGCCGCACTGGTCCAGCTCCGCCCGGGTGCGGCCGCCGACCAGGCCGCGCTCCAGGCGCACGTGCGCGGCGAGCTCGCCGGCTACAAGGTGCCGCGCACCGTCTGGTTCGTGGACTCCATCGGCCGCACCGTGTCGGGGAAGGCCGACTACCGCTGGGCGCGCCGGTACGTCGCAGAGCACCCGCAGGCGGCGCCGTCGCAAGCGGAGCGGAGTTCATGAGGACCGCTTTCCCCGCCGCCTGACCGGGCCGCCCGGGCACCCGGGGACACCGAACAGAAAAGAGCACCCGTGCGAACACCCCTGTGCGATCTCCTGGGCATCGAGCGGCCGATCGTCGGATTCAGTCCCTCCGAGCACGTCGCCGCCGCGGTCAGCCGGGCCGGCGGCCTGGGCGTGCTCGGCTGCGTGCGGTTCAACGACCCCGCCGAACTGGACGCGGTGCTGGACTGGATGGACGCGAACACCGACGGCAGGCCGTACGGCGTGGACGTGGTCATGCCGGCCCGGGTACCCGCCGAAGGGACGGTCCCTGACCTGGCCGGGATGATCCCGCAGGCGCACCTGGACTTCGTCGAGCGGACGCTGCTCGCGCTCGGCGTGCCGCCGCTGCCCGACGGCGCACCGGACCCGGACGGCGTGATCGGCTGGCTGCACTCGGTCGCGCGCAAGCACGTCGAGGTGGCGCTCGCCCACCCCGCGCGCCTCATCGCGAACGCGCTCGGGCCGCCGCCGGGCGATGTCATCGCCGCCGCGCACGAGCGCGGCATGCTGGTGGCGGCGCTGGCCGGGAAGGCGGCGCATGCCCGGGCCCAGGTCGCCAGCGGCGTGGACATCGTGGTCGCCCAGGGCTACGAGGCCGGCGGGCACACCGGCGAGATCGGCAGCATGGTGCTGATCCCCGAGATCGTGGACGCGGTCGGCGACGGGGTGCCGGTGCTGGCGGCGGGCGGGATCGGCTGCGGCCGCCAGGTCGCCGCCGCGCTCGCGCTCGGCGCCGCCGGGGCCTGGATGGGCTCGGCCTGGCTGCTGACGCAGGAGTACGCGCTGACCACGTCCGCCCCCGCGGTGCAGCGGGCGCTGCTCGCGGCGACCTCGTCGGACACCGTCCGGTCCCGCATCTACAGCGGCAAGCCCGCCCGGCTGCTGAAGAACCAGTGGACGGCCGCGTGGGAGCAGCCGGGCGCCCCCGAGCCGCTGCGCATGCCGCTGCAGAACCTGCTGGTGGCCGGCGCGCACCAGCGGCTCATGCACTCGGGGCGGCCGGAGGTGGTGCCCATGCCCGCCGGGCAGGTCGTGGGGCGGATCAGCGAGATCCGCCCGGTCGCCGAGGTGATCGCCGCGCTGGCGCAGGAGGCGGACGCGACCCTGGACCGGCTGCGCGGGCTGCGGTGAGGACCGCGGTCAACGTCGGCTACTGGGGCGCGGGGCCACCGCCGGACGCGGCGCGGCGGTTCACCGACGCCGAGCGCCTCGGCATCGACCAGGTCTGGACGGCGGAAGCGTACGGCAGCGACGCGTGGACGCCGCTGGCCTGGTTCGGGTCGCGGACGTCGCGGGTTCAGCTGGGCACGGCGGTCTCGCAGCTGTCGGCCCGGCCCCCGGCCACGCTGGCGATGACCGCGATGACGATGGACCACCTCA
This sequence comes from Actinomycetota bacterium, assembly GCA_027326205.1. Classification (GTDB taxonomy): domain Bacteria; phylum Actinomycetota; class Actinomycetes; order Streptosporangiales; family Streptosporangiaceae; genus Trebonia. The sequence goes on along the minus strand of DAHWEX010000334.1, from coordinate 9,012 downwards.
CCGGGGGCCGGGTCCTGATCGGCATCGGCACCAGCAACCCGCAGGTGACCGAGGGGTGGTACGGCCAGCCCTATCCGCGCCCGCTGGAACGCACCCGGGAGTACGTGGACGTCCTGCGCCAGGTCATCGCCCGCGCGGAGCCCGTCACCCACGACGGGAGGCACTACCAGCTTCCGCTGCGGACGGGAACGGGCCTGGGCAAGCCGCTGCGCTCGATCCTGCATCCCCGCCGCACCGAGATCCCCGTCTACCTCGGGGCCGAGGGACCGAGGAACGTGGCCCTGGCCGCCGAGATCGCCGACGGCTGGCTGCCCATGTTCTTCTCCCCGGCGATGAACGGCTTCTACGCCGCCGCGCTCGCCGAGGGCTTCGCCCGGCCGGGCGCGCGCCGCCCCGCCGCGGCCTTCGACGTGGTCGGCGGCCCGCTCGGCATCCTCGTCGACGACGACACCGAGCGCGCCGCCGACCGGCTGCGCCCCGCGCTCGCCCTCTACATCGGCGGCATGGGCGCCCGCCGCGCCAACTTCCACTACGAGGTCTTCGCCCGGATGGGCTACGAGGGCGAGGCCAGGAAGATCCAGGACCGCTACCTGGACGGGGACAAGCAGGGCGCCGTCGCCGCGGTCCCGACCGCCATGGTGGAAGACGTCGCCCTGATCGGCCCGTGGGCCAAGATCGCCGACGAGATCCAGCGCTGGACCGGCACCGTCCTGACCACGTTCCTGATCAGCTGCGACCCCCCGCTGCTGGAAAAGGTAGCCGCCCTGGTCCGCTGAGGCGTCCCCGCCAGGAGGGCCGCGGCGGCCGCGGCTCGCCGGCCGGGGGACGGCCCGGCCCGGACTGGCCGCATCGGCGCGCTCCCGGGCACCGTGAGCCCGGTTCCGGTTCCCATGTGCGCCCGCCGTCTTGACGAGAAGGAAGACCGGTGTTATTTCACATCTTAAAATAAGTTCTGATTTGGAGCCGCCATGAGATCACCGCACCGCCCGCGGCCGGGCCTGAGGGGCCTTGCGGTCCTGGCCGCCGCCGCCCTGGCCGCCGTCACGCTGCTGAACGGCACACCGCACGCCGCCGACGCCGCCGCCGGCGCCCCCTACGGGGGAACCGCGGCGGCGGTGCCGGGCACCGTGTACGCGGCGAACTACGACACCGGCGGGCAGGGCGTGGCCTACAACGTCACCTCCGTGAACGGCTCCGCCAACGGCTACCGCGCCGACGGGGTCGACCTCGAGGCGACCGCGGACACGCAGAACGCCACCGGCGCCGGCGCCGACGACATCGGCTGGACGACCCCCGGGCAGTGGTTCAACTACACCGTGAACGTAGCCACCGCCGGCAGCTACAGCGTCGCCTTCCGGGTCTCCTCGCCCTACGGGATCACCGACGCGCTGCACCTCGCCAACGCGGCCGGCACCAGCCTCACCGGCGCCGTCGCCGTCCCGAACACCGGCGGCTACGAGACCTGGACCACGGTCACCGCCAGCGTCACCCTGCCGGCCGGGCAGCAGACGCTCACCGTCGACCAGGACTCCAACGGCTGGAACTTCCACTTCATGACCTTGACCGCGGTCAGCGGCGGCGGCGGGGGCGGCAGTGGCGGCAGCGGCCCGTACGGCGGGACCCCGGCGGCGGTGCCGGGCACGGTGCAGGCGGCGAACTACGACACCGGCGGGCAGGGCGTGGCCTACAACGTCACCTCCGCCAACGGCACCGCCAACGGCTACCGCAGCGACGGGGTCGACCTCGAGGCGACCGCGGACACGCAGGACACCACCGCGCCCGGCGGCGCCGACGACATGGGCTGGACGACCCCCGGGCAGTGGTTCAAGTACACCGTCCAGGTAGCCACCGCCGGGTCGTACACGGTCAGCTTCCGGGTGTCGTCGCCCTACGGGATCACCGACGCGCTGCACCTCGCCAACGCGGCCGGCACCAGCCTCAGCGGCCCCGTCGCCGTCCCGGACACCGGCGGCTACGAGACCTGGACCACGGTCACCGCCAATGTCACCCTGCCGGCCGGGCAGCAGACGCTCACCGTCGACCAGGACTCCAACGGCTGGAACTTCCACTACCTGGCCTTCACGCTGGGCTCAAGCACCGGCGGCGGGGGAGGCGGCGGAGGCGGCGGCACCGAGTACTGCGGGACGACGGACCTCGCGCTCGACCAGCCGACCACGGCCTCCTCGGTGCAGAGCGGCACCAACTACACGGCCTACTACGCGACCGACGGCGACCCGGGCACCCGCTGGTCCAGCGCGCCCAGCGACCCGCAGTGGCTGGAGGTCGACCTCGGCGCCAAGCAGCAGATCTGCAGCGTGGGGATCCTCTGGGAGGCCGCGTACGCCACGGCGTTCCAGATCCAGGTGTCCAACGACAACGCGACCTGGACCACGGTCTACTCCACGACGGCCGGCACCGGCGGGAACCAGACGTTCACGATCTCCGCGACCGACCGCTACGTCCGCATGTACGGCACGGCGCGGGCGACCCAGTTCGGCTACTCGATCTTCGAGTTCGACGTCTACGGACTCACCACCACCCCGCCGCTCACCGGCGGCAACGGCAACGGCGGCAACGGGGTCTGCCCCTGGGTCGGCTCCACCGCGCCGGTCGCCCAGCGGGTCCAGCAGGTGCTCAACACCATGGACCAGTCGGAGGCGGCCAGCCTGCTCTCCGGCGACGGCACCTCGGGTTACATCGGCCAGGTCAACGCGATCCCGAACCTGTGCATCCCGTCGATCAACATGGAAGACGGCCCGTCCGGCGTCGGCGACGGGAACGGAGGCGTGACGGCCTTCCCCGACGGCGAGAACGCCGCCGCGACCTTCGACCCGGCGCTGGTTCAGCAGGAGGGCGCGGCGAAGGGGGCCGAGTTCGCGGCCAAGGGCGCCAACGTCTCGCTCGGCCCGACCACCAACCTGGTGCGCGACCCGCGCTGGGGCCGGACCTACGAGACCTACGGCGAGGACCCGTACCTGGCCGGCCAGGTCACCGCGGCGGAAGTGCGGGGCATCCAGAGCCAGGGCGTCGTGGCCATGGTCAAGCACGTCGCCGCCTACGACCAGGAGCAGTACCCCAACGGCAGCAACAACGAGACGGTGAGCCAGCAGGCACTCGAAGAGCTCTACCTGGCGCCCTTCCAGGCCGTCGCCGACCAGGCCGCGCCCGGCTCGATGATGTGCTCCTACGCCGTGGTCAACAACGCCGCCTCGTGCGCCAGCGCCCAGCTCCTGCAGGACGGGCTCTACGAGCAGGCCAACTACGGCGGCTTCATCACCTCCGACTGGGGCGCCGCCGGCTCCACCGTCGGCGACGCCAACGCCGGGATGGCCGTGGCGATGCCGTTCTCCGACGCGAGCAACGTGACCGCCGCCCTCTCGGCGGGCACGCTGAGCCAGGCGACCGTGAACAGCCTCGTGGCCGAGATCCTGACCCAGCTGTTCGCCTTCGGCCTGTTCGACAACCCGAACAACGGGTCCCTGTCCGCCACCGTCAGCACCGCGGCGCACCAGCAGACCGCGCTGCAGATGGGCGAAGAGGGCAGCGTCTTGCTGAAGAACAACGGCATCCTGCCGCTCGACCCGAACGGCACCGAGTCCATCGCGGTGATCGGCACCGACGGTGGCGCCGCGGTCGAGCTGGCCGGCGGCGGCAGCGGCTCGGTCAACAGCGCCAACACGGTCTGGCCGATTACCGGCATCCAGCAAGCGGCCGGGCCGAACGTCAAGGTCACCTACACCGCGGGCGACGACAACGGCACCACCGACATCCCGCAGGCGGTCGCGGCGGCGCAGGCCGCCACCGACGCGATCATCTTCGTCAGCCTTCCCGAGGGCGAGGAGAGCGACCTGACCTCGCTCAACCTCTCGAGCACCGACGAGACGATGATCGCGGACGTGGCCGCGGCGAACCCGCACACGATCGTGGTGATCAACAGCGGCGGCCCGGTGGTCATGCCGTGGCTGAACTCGGTGGCCGGGGTGTTCGAGAACTGGTACGGCGGCGGGGAGACCGGGGCGGCGATGGCCGCGCTGATCTTCGGCACCGTCGACCCGTCCGGCAAGCTGCCGGTCACCTTCCCGGCCAGCCTCAGCCAGGTTCCCGCGCAGACCACCGCGCAGTGGCCGGGCACCTCGACCGGGGTCACCTACAGCGAGGGCGTGGACATCGGCTACCGCTGGTACCAGTCGCAGAACATCACGCCCGCGTTCCCGTTCGGCTTCGGGCTGTCCTACACGAAGTTCTCCTTCTCCAACCTCAACGTCGGCGCCTTCAACGCCGACGGCCAGGCGACGGTGACCGCGACGATGACCAACACCGGGTCGGTCGCGGGCGCGGACGTCGCGCAGTTGTACGTCGGCGACCCGGCCGCCAGCCAGGACCCGCCCGAGCAGCTCAAGGGCTTCCAGCGCGTCATGCTCAACCCGGGGCAGAGCGCGACGGTCACCTTCCCGCTCACCATCCACGACCTGGCCGCCTGGTCGGCCGCGGACAACCAGTGGGAGGCCCAGGCGGGCACGTACTCGGTCAAGGTCGGGGACGCTTCTGACAACCTGGCGCTGACCGGCTCGGCCAGCCTGGCCCAGAAGCTGACCGGCCAGGTCGCCGCCGGCGCCTCGGGCGCGGGCGTCTCGCTGGCCAGCACCGCGGTCAGCGCGAACGTCACCCCGAACTCGGGCGTCCCGGGCGCGGAAACGGTCGGGGTCGTCAACCCCCACGGCTACAGCAGCCCCAAGGGCGCGGCGGTGTCGTTCGCCATGCAGGCGGTCGACTCCAACGCGGCGCAGACCCTCACCTTCACCGCGACCGGGCTGCCGCCCGGCATCGCGATCGCCGCGAACGGCGCGGTCTCCGGTTCCGGCACCGCGCTCGGCACCTACACCGTGACCGTGACCGCGACGGACACCGAAGGAGTCACCGGCACGGCCACCTTCGTGTGGTCCGTCGTGCAGTAACCGCAGCGCGCACCCGCGCGGGCCCCGGCGTCACCGCCGGGGCCCGCGCGGCGCGCCGTCCGGGGCGGCGTGACGGCGTGGAGTGACGGCGTGGAGTGCCACGTCATGACCTCCACGGCCGGCCGCCTCGCCCGCCATTTATAACTAAGCTATACATAAATAGACTCGAAATAAACGCGAATGTGTCCTCCTATTGACTAAAACACGTCTTAATCGCGATACTTTCGGCATGCTAGCCCGGCGCAAACGGAAACAGTAGATGTCACCAGCCGTCTCCGGATATACGCAGCGGCGGGCGAACCGTGAGCGCGTGATCGCCGCCCTTCGCCGGCAGGGAGCGATGACCCGGGCCGCGCTGGCGAACGTCGGCCTGTCCCGGTCGACCATACAGAACGTGATCGAGGAGCTGGCGGAGGTGGGGATGGTGATCGAGATCGGGCCGTACACCGCCTCCGGCCTCGGCCGCCCGCCGGTCCTGGTCGGCCTGCGCGGCAGTCTCGGCGTGACGGTCGGCGTCGAGATCGCCAACTGGACCATCCGCGTCGCGGTGTGCGACCTGGCGCAGAAGCTCCTGCTGCACACGAGTGCGCCGGGCGACGACCGGGCCGATCCGGTGACGACGCTGACCAAGGCCAGCGCGCTGATTGACGAGGCGCTCGCGCGGACCGGATTCCGGCGGGACCAGGTCCTCGGGGCGGGCATCGCGCTGCCCGGGCCGATCCAGCGGCGCACCGGCCTGGTCGGCCGCGCGTGCACGCTCAAGCCCTTCGTGGGCGTGAACTGCGCGAAACTGGCCCGCGAGGTGCTGCGCCTGCCGGTCCTGGTGGACAACGACGCTAACCTCGCCGCGGTCGCCGAGGTGACGTGGGGCGTGGCCAAGGGGTGCCGGGATCTCGCCTACGTGTACAGCGCGACCGGTATCGGCGTCGGCTTCGTCGTCAACGGCAACCTGTACGCCGGCGCCAACGGGACGGCCGGCGAGATCGGCCACACCACGATCGACGAGAACGGCCTGGTCTGCGACTGCGGCGGCCGCGGCTGTCTCAACACGCTGGCCAATCCCGACGCGATCATCCGTAACCTCAAGCAGAGCCACGGCGCCGGCCTGACGATCGCCGACGTGATCGCGCTGGCGCACGCCGGCGACGCGGGCTGCCGCCGGGTGCTGGCCGACGCCGGCCGGCACATCGGCGTCGCCGCGGCGAACATGTACAACCTGCTGGACCCGGAACTGATCGTGATCGGCGGCAGCCTGGCTCCGGCCGGCGAGATCCTGATCGACCCGCTCTGCGAGTCCATGGCCCGCCGGGCCATCCACGCCGGCCAGGCACTGCCCCCGGTGATCGCCGGGTACCTGGGCGAGGAGGCGGTGGTGACCGGCGCCGCGGCGGCCGTGCTCGCGGACGCGGACGCCTTCCCGCTGCGCCCCGCCTAGGCGGCCGCCGTGCGCGGGGCCGCCCCGTCTGACTATCCGCCTTCTATATCAATCAACCGACCTACCCCAAAGGTGGAGTAGCTATGGCAAGAGAAATACAGCGATACAGACGCCTGCGCGCAGGCCACGGCACGTTCAGGCCATTCCCCCGGCTGGGCTGGGTAACGGTGGGAGCGGTCGTTGCCGTCATGGCCGCGGGCTGCTCGTCCACGACGTCGTCAACCTCGTCGTCCGCCCCGTCGTCGTCCGCGGCCTCCGCGGCGTCCTCGTCGGGCGCGGCCGGCAGCGCTTCGACCACGATTCCGTCGGGGCTGAGCACCAGCTCCTTCACCGTTGACATCGCGTCGGCGATGTCCCAGCTCAAGCCGCTGACCGCGGCCGCGACCAAGGGAGCCTCCAGCCTGCAGGTGGGGGTGATCCTGCCCGACACCACCTCGTCGACCCGGTACGTCGACTTCGATGCCCCGTACCTCAAGCAGGCCTTCGCCGCCGCCGGGTACACCTCGTCGGAGTACCGGATCGACAACGCCCAGGGGAGCGACGCGACCGAACTGAGCGATGCCACCGCCGACATCAACCTGGGCGCCAAGGTCCTCGTCGTCGACGAGATCGACAACCCGACCGGCACCGCGGTCGCGAAGCTCGCCGAGCAAAAGGGCGTCACGCTGATCGCGTACGACCGCGCCATCTTCCAGGGCACGAACACCTACTACGTCAGCTTCAACAACCAACTCGTGGGTGAGCTGATCGGCCAGGGCTTCGAGGCGTGCGTCAAGTCCTGGAACATCGCCAAGCCTAAGGTCTACGTGCTGAACGGCGGCGAGGACACCGACGCCAACGCCATCGCCTTCGCCACCGGGTACAACAAGGTCGTCTGGGGCCAGGCGGCCAAGACGGTCGCCGCCGGCACGACCAACAGCCTCGGCTACTCGCTGGTCGCCGAGAACTTCGCCCCCGGCTGGGACAACACCAAGGGCGGCACGATCTTCCAGCAGGCGTACACCGCTAACCCGCAGATCAACGCCACCATCGAGGCCAACGACGGGCTCGCCAACGCGGTGATCACCGACCTCAAGGGTGCCGGGGTCAAGCCCTACAAGGTCCCGACCACCGGGCAGGACGCCACGGCGCAGGGCATGGCCTACATCCTCCAGGGCTACCAGTGCGGCTCCGTGTACAAGGCCATCTACAAGGAGGCCGAGGACGCCGTGGCCATGGCCACGATCCTGCTGTCCGGCCAGAAGCCGCCGCCGGCGCTGCAGAACGGCACGACCGTCGACCCGGCCAACCCGAGCATCACCGAGCCGGCTTCGCTGCTGACCCCGGTGTGGGTGACCAAGGCCAACATGGAATCGACCGTGGTCGCTGACAAGTTCGACACGGCCCCCGCCATCTGCGCGCTCGCGGGTGCGAGCACCTGCTCCGCGGCCGGGATCTCGTGATTGTCCAGCCCGCCTAGGTAGTCAACGGGCAGCCGCCGCCGTCAACGACGTTCTTGACGGCGGCGGCTGCCTCGCCTGATCCGGCCCGGACGCCCCGCCCTGCCGCTGATGACTAGAGTTCCGCCGCCGCCAGGAGGTCGCCGAGGCGGCGCAACTGGGCCGTGGCGCCGCCCAGGGTGAACTCGGCCCGCTTGGCCGCGGTGAAGTACCGGGGCACCGCGCTGGACGTGTCGATGCCCGTTCCGCCGTGCACGTGAACGGCGGTGTGCGCGACCCGGTGGCCCGCGTCCGCGGCCCAGAACTTGGCGGTGGCGACCGCGGCGGCCGTCTCGGCGTCGCCGTCCGGGCGGGTGGCGAGCAGCCAGGCGGCCTGCCACATCGTGAGCCACACCGCCTCGACGTCGATGTAGGCGTCGGCGAGGCGCTGGGCCACCGCCTGGAACGACCCGATCGGCCGCCCGAACTGCTCCCGGCTGCGCGCGTACCGCGCGGTCAGCTCCAGCGCCCGCCCGGCCACGCCGGCCTGCGTCGCGCACAGGCCCACGGTGCCCCGCGCCGTCAGCCAGCCCGCCACGTCCCCGCGCCGGCCCGGCGCGCCGAGCACCCGGCGCTCGTCCAGGCGGACGCCGTCGAGCACGAGGCGCCCGGCGCCCGGCCAGTCCTCGCCGGGCACACTGTCCGTCAGGTCCTGCGGCGCGATGACGACCCCGTGATCCGACGGCTCGACGAGGAACGTCAGCACCTCGCCGGCGCCCGCGCTCCCGTCCGCGGTCACCGTCGCCGGGACGAGCACGAGGCCGGCCCGCGGCAGGGCGGGCACCGCCGTCTTCACGCCGGACAGCCGCCACCCGCCGCCCGTGCGCTCGGCCCGCGCCGTCGGCGCCGCCGGGTCGTCGCCGTCCTCCTCCGCCAGCGCGGCGGTGAGCAGCACCGAGCCGTCCCCGGCCGGAACGGCCCACCGGCGCTGCTGGTCGGCGGTGCCGAAGGCGGCGATCGCGCCCGCGCCGAGCACGATCGACCACAGGTAGGGCGCCGGCGACGCGGCCCGGCCGGCCTCCGCGAGCACGGAGCACTGCTCGAGGAAGCCCAGGCCCGCGCCGCCGAGCGGCTCGGGCAGCCCGGCGGCGAGCACGCCGGCCGCGGCGAGGCCGGCCCACTGCCGCCCAGCGGTGCCCGGCCC
>DAHWEX010000325.1 GCA_027326205.1 Actinomycetota bacterium | reverse complement strand
ACGCCGCCGACCGGCTGGAGGCCGGGCTGCGGTCGATCAGGTCAGGGGTGTCGCGCCGGCTGGCGATCGCCGCCAGCCAGACGGTCGCCGAGCACCTGGTGCCGCACTGGCTGGTGGAACTGCGGGCCGCCGAGCAGGCGTCGGGCGACGAGCCGACCTTCGTGGAGCTCACCGTGGCCAACTCGGCCGGGGTCATCGAACTGGTCAGGGACGGCAAGGCGCGGCTCGGCTTCATCGAGACCCCGCACCTGCCGGCCGGCCTGGTCACGGCGCACGTCCGCGACGACGAGATGCTCGTGGTCACCGCCCCCGCGCACCCGTGGGCCCGCCGCCGCGGCCCGCTGCCGCTGGCCGAACTGGCCGCGGCCCCGCTGGTCATGCGGGAGGCCGGCAGCGGGACCCGGGTCACCCTGACCGAGCACCTGGCCGCCCAGGACCCGCCGCTGCCGACGCGGATCGCGATGGAACTCGGCACGAGCGCCGCCGTGCGGTCGGCGATCGCGGCGGGCGTCGGCCCCGGCGTGCTCAGCCGGCTGGCCGTCCGCGACGACCTGGTCCTCGGCCGCCTGGTCGCCGTCGAGGTCGCCGGGCCGCCGCTGATCAGACAGGTCGTCGCCGTCTGGCGACCGGACCAGGGCCCGCTGCCGCCCGAGGGCGTGCGCCTCCTCGCGGTCGCCCAGGGCGCCCGGTAAGGCGGCCGGCGGTTACCCGGGCATCGACTTGCCGTACCAGTCGCCTGGTCTCGATCTCACCGACGACCGCGCCGACGGCGTTGCCGAGGTCGATCTCGCCCTAAGTCGCCTCTGTCAAACCGCAGCGTCGCTCCCGCCGAGCGCATCGGCCCACCAGGCCTGGTGCGCTCTCGACTGGTCGGCGGCCGGGCCGAGGTCGCCGAGGGCCCTGGCCCAGCGCTCGCCGGTCAGGGCGAGGACGGGGGCGTCGGCGCCCGAGGCCCCGATGACGCTCTGCGCGATGCGCACGTCCTTGGCCATCAGGCCGAGCATGAAACCCGTGGCGTACGCGCCGTTGAGCACGTTGGCGGCGAACATCCCGCTGGTGAAGGACTGCCCGGTGGACGCGTTGATGATGTCGATCATCGTCTTCGGGTCGAGGCCGAACCGGGCGCCGGCCACGACCGCCTCGGCGGTGGCGCAGTAGGTGGCGGCCCCGACGACGTTGTTGAGCGCCTTCATCGCGTGCCCGGTGCCGAGCGCGCCGGTGCGGAACTGCCGGGCGGGGTCGCCGAGCACGCGCAGCGCCGGCTGAGCCCGGGCGATGTCCGCGTCGTCGCCGCCGATCATCAGCGAAAGCTCGCCGGTGACCGCGCGGGGCACGCCGCCGGACACCGGCGAGTCCACCATGCGCACGCCGTAGGCGGCCAGGCCGGCCGCCGTCCGGAGCGTGTCCGCCGGGTCGGCGGAGCTCATCTCGAGGACGAGCGCCCCCGGTCGCAGCGCCGCGGCGATCCCCCAGCCCAGCAGGGCGTCGGCGACGACGGTGCCGTCGGTGAGCATGGTGATCACGATGTCCGCGGCCGCGAAGGCACCGGGTCCGGCCGCGGCGGTCACGCCGGGGTGGCCGCCGGCGAACGCGGCCTGCCGGTCCGCGGCCGCGTCCCGCACGACCAGGGGGAATCCGGCGGCGTACAGGTTCCCGGCCATGGGCCAGCCCATGTTGCCGAGGCCGACGAAGCCGATGGTGAGCTCGCTCATGGCTCGATTGTGGTCACCCGCGCGCGGCCTGGAAATGACCGCACGGCACAAACGTTCCCCGGCCCGGTTGAGGGCCGCGCCCACGACGGTGAGCGGCGGCGTTGTCAATCGAGGGATGACCGGAGCCGGGCGAGCACCTCGGTGGCTCGCTGGCGGCCGTTCGGGAACTGGTCGCGGTCGTCCCGGCGCCAGGCGGTGATCATTGCCAGGACCAGGAGGCGGCTCTCGCGCGGCAGGTCCTGGTCGATGTCCGGGTAACGGTCGCTGACTGCTTACGGTGCGTGGGCGGGGTCGAATTCGACCGGGCCGCGGCAGCACGTCTGCGGGTCTACGAACAGAAGCCCGTTTTTTTGTGCTGAGCACGTTGCCTGGGTGCGGTTCGCCGTGCAGTAGCTGCTCGGCGGGACCGCGGGCAGCGATTGCCCGTCTCAGGCTGCGCGGCGTGACGGCAAAGAAAAAAAGACGCCAGCACGGGATCCCGGGCTGGCGTCCTCGCGTGCCGCTACAGGTTCGGCAGGCGCTGGTCGACCTGCTGGTCGAGCATGTTGCCGCCCTGCTGGATCTCCGAGTCGAACTTGCCGCCCGTCTCGTTGTCCAGCATCTGCTCGCCCTGCTGCGTCAGGTTCTGCACGAGCGAGTCCTCGCCGCCCTGCCCCGCAGCGTCGCCAGCCAGGTTCTCGACCTCGTCGAAGAGACCCATGAAAACCCCCAGTTCGAAGTGGTTCCTACGGAACTTAGCGTAGCGGGGTAAGGGAGCCAAGAGCGGGATCGGTATGAATACCCGATGAACGCGGCTAGGCGCGGACCGCGGACCGGACGAAGTTGGCGATGATCGCGTGCCCGTGGGTGGTCAGGATCGACTCCGGATGAAACTGAACGCCCTCGACCGGGTGAGCCCGGTGGCGCAGGGCCATCGGGAAGCCGTCCGTCCGCGCGGTGACCACCAGGTCGGGCGGCAGCGTGGCCTCGTCGACGACGAGCGAGTGGTAGCGGGTGGCCTGGAAGGGGCGCGGGAGGCCGGCCAGCACGCCCCGGTCGTCGTGACTGACCGGGTACGCCCTGCCGTGCACCGGGCGCGGCGCCTTCACCACCCGCGCGCCGAACGCGGCGGCGATCGCCTGGTGCCCGAGGCAGATGCCGAGCAGCGGGATGCCTCCCGCCGCGCAGGCGGTCACCACCGGGACGCTGATGCCCGCCTCGGCCGGGGCGCACGGGCCCGGGGAGATGACCACCCCGGCCGGCGCTCCGGCGACGACCTCGGCGGCGGTCACCTCGTCGTTGCGGACGACCTCGACCCGGGCGCCGCTGGTGGCCAGCAGGTGGGCGAGGTTCCAGGTGAAGGAGTCGTAGTTGTCGACGAGGACGACAAGCGGACCGGGCGCCGCGGCCCGCGGGGAGACCCGGTGCGGGCCGCCGCGGGCCGCGGGCCGGGCGGCGCCGGCGGCCGCCGG
>DAHWEX010000309.1 GCA_027326205.1 Actinomycetota bacterium | reverse complement strand
AAATGATGATTTCCTTGGTGACCCGGTCGTAGGTCCGTACGGCGGTGATCGTCTCGCCGACCTCCTGGCCGTAGGCGCCGACGTTCTGGATCGGGGTGGCGCCCGCGCGGCCGGGGATGCCGGACAGGGGCTCAAGGCCGGCGAGGCCTTCGGCCACGGAGGCGGCGACCACGTTGTCCCAGTCCGCGCCGGCCGCGGCCGTCAGGTCGACGAATCCGCCGCCGGCGTCGACGTAGGTGAGGCCGCGGGTGTTGACGTGCACGACCGTGCCAGGGAAGCCCTCGTCGGAGATGACGAGGTTGGAACCGCCGCCGAGCAGCAAGACCGGCTCGCCGGCCAGGTCGGCGTTGCGGACGGCGCGGATGAGGGCCGGCTCGGTGTCCGCCGAGACGAAGACCTGCGCTGGCCCGCCGAGGCCCAGCGTCGTGTAATCGGCCAGCACCGTCGCGTTCTGGAGACCCGACACGATGGCGGGGATCGCCAGCGGATCCCCGGGGCGGGCCATCGGGCGGTACGCGGGGGCGTCCCCCCGGGAGACATCGGTCACGGGAGACGGACGGTGGCGCGGGCGCGGGTCAGCACCTTCGTACCGTCGGCTCTTGCCACGATGTCGACGGTGACCCTGTTGCCCTCGAGCTTTTCCAGGACCTTGCCGCTGAACTCGACGGCCGCACCCGCGTCATCGTCGGGGACGGGGACCATCGCGGAGAACCGCACGCCGAAGTCGGCGACCGCGCCGGGATCGCCGCCGGCCCACTCGGTAACGAACCTGCCCGCCTGCGCCATCGTGTACATGCCGTGCGCGATGACGTTCGGGAGGCCCACCGAACGGGCGACGCGCTCGTTCCAGTGGATGATGTTGAAGTCGCCCGAGGCACCCGCGTACTTGACGAGGTCGAGCCGGGTGACCCGGTACGTCCGCGGCGGGAGTTCGGTGCCCTTGCCGACGCTGTCGTAGGTGACGGTCATGACTCCGGCCCCCGCTCGACGAGGTTGGACCTGGCGGTGCAGACGTGCTCGCCGTCGACCGTGTCGATGCTGGTGGACGTCACCATCATGGACAGCGCGCCGACCGACTTGATCGACTCGACCGTGGTGGTGGCGACCACGACGTCCCCGGCGTGCAGCGGGCGGACGTAGCTGAAACCCTGCTCGCCGTGCACGACCATCGAGTAGTCGAGCCCAAGCCCGGGGTCGGTGACGACCGCGGCGGTCGAGCGCTGATCGATGATCACCGCGAACGTCGGCGGCGCGATCACGTCGGGGTAGCCGGCCTTGAGGGCGGCTTCCCGGTTGCGGCACAACTCGCTCGCCTCGCCGATCGCGTCAGCGAAGTCGGCGATCTTGACCCGGCTCACCTCGTAAGGCTCACCGGGTCCATAGACACGGCCAACGTACTCGGGGTTCAGCGGCATGCTTACTCCCCCCGGATCCGGCTAGCGGGTCTCGCGGTGGTCGGTGTGCCGACGGCAGTTCGGGCAGAACTTCTTCAGGTCAAGACGGTCCGGGTCGTTGCGCCGGTTCTTCTTGGTGATGTAGTTGCGGTGCTTGCACTCCTGGCAAGCCAGCGTGATCTTGGGCCGGACATCGGTGGCAGCCACGATGGAGTGCCTTTCTACTACGGAGACGGACGATCTAAGTTACCTGACCCCGTCGCGGACGAAGCCCGCACCGGGAATCTGAGGGTCGCCCCCCAGATGAAAGGCTACGAGACAGCGGGGACAGTGACCGCGGGTCACTGTCCACAGTCCACCGTCGAGTAGCGGAGACCGGACTTGAACCGGTGACACAGCGATTATGAGCCGCTTGCTCTGCCGACTGAGCTACTCCGCCTCGGCCGTCCTGGGCGACTGCCTTCAGACGACTAGGTAAGACTACCCGATCTCCCGATCGCTTGCGTTGCCTTGGCAGCCCTACGAGCACAACCAGCGGAAACATCGCGTTGTCCACAGCCTGCGGGAGTTAACCACAGGAGAATCCCCAGTATTCCGGGTCGTATCCACAGACCGGCAAGGGGTTGCGCACAGGTTATCCACAGGCGACCGCGCGGCCGACCGTTATCCACAGGCTCGGATCGGCCGATCAGGCGGACACGGGGCCGGCCGGAGCGTCCGCTCTCCGGCCGGCGAGCCAGGCGCGGGCGCCTTTCGCCGCGGCCCTCCTGATCTTTCGCAGCGCACGGCCCCGTTCGGCATGGTGTTCTTCGACTTTTCGCTGCGGCGAACCGCCGCCTCAGCGAACCCTGACCGGCGGCTCGGTCTTGGCGCGGACCTCGTCCGCGTCGACGCCGGGGGCGAGTTCGACGAGGACCAGACCGTCCGCCGTGACGTCGAGGACGCACAGGTCGGTGATGATCCGCTGGACCACGCCCTTGCCGGTGTAGGGCAGGGAGCACTCGTCCACGATCTTGCAGGCGCCGTCCTTCGCGACGTGCTCCATCAGCACGATGACCTTCTTGGCGCCGTGGACGAGGTCCATCGCGCCGCCCATGCCCTTGACCATCTTGCCGGGGATCATCCAGTTGGCGATGTCCCCGTCCTTGCTGACCTGCATGGCGCCGAGGATGGCGGCGTCGATCTTGCCGCCGCGGATCATGCCGAAGCTGGTGGCGGAGTCGAAGAAGCTCGCGCCTCTTCTTACCGTGACGGTCTCCTTGCCCGCGTTGATCAGGTCGGGGTCGACCTGGTCTTCGGTCGGGTAGGCGCCCACGCCGAGGATGCCGTTCTCCGACTGGAGCACGAGTTCCACCTCGTCGTCGACGTAGTTGGGCACCAGGGTCGGCAGGCCGATCCCCAGGTTGACGTAGTCGCCGTCCTTCAGTTCCGCCGCCGCCCGGGCGGCCATCTGCTCGCGGGTCCAGCTCATCGTCCCTTGGTCCTTACCGTGCGCTTCTCGATCCGCTTGTCCGCGGCCTGCCCTTCGGTGAGTGCGACGACTCGCTGCACGTACACGCCGGGGACGTGGACGTCGTTGGGGTCGATGTCGCCCGGGTCCACGAGGTGCTCGACCTCTGCGATGGTGATTTTTCCCGACATGGCGGCCAACGGGTTGAAATTCCGGGCGGCGTCGCGGAAGACGAGGTTGCCGTGCCGGTCGCCCTGCCACGCGCGCACTAGGCCGAAGTCCGCCACGATGGCGCGTTCAAGCACGTAAGTGACGCCGTCGAACTCCTGCGTCTGCTTGGGCGGGCTGGCCAGCGCGACGTTGCCGTCGCTGTCGTACTTCCAGGGCATGCCGCCGTCGGCCACCTGGGTCCCCACGCCGGTGCGGGTGAAGAACGCCGCGATGCCCGACCCGCCGGCCCGCATCCGCTCGGCCAGCGTGCCCTGCGGGGTCAGTTCGACCTCGAGCTCCCCGGCCAGGTACTGGCGTGCGAACTCCTTGTTCTCCCCCACGTACGAGGCCACGACGCGGCGCAGTCGCCTCGCGCCGAGCAGCAGGCCAAGACCCCAGTCGTCCACGCCGGCGTTGTTGGAGACGACTTCGAGGTCCTTCGTGCCCGCCTCGAGCACCGCCTGGATCAGCACCGAGGGAATCCCGCACAGCCCGAACCCGCCAACCGCGAGCGTCGCGCCGTCCGGGATGTCAGCGACTGCTTCCCCGGCGCTCACTACCACCTTGTCCATGATCAGACGATAACCCACCCCCTCACGGACGCCGGCTGACCGGTGCCGGCGGCCGCGCCCCCGGGATCGGCCGCACGACCGTGGCTCCGCCGCAGACGGTCTGCGTGCCCGGATACCCCGTCACTGTTCTGGATGAGGTGAACGGGCCGTGGCTGCGCGCCCTTCCGGACGCTGGTGAACTGGGTGCGGGCACGACCGTGTTCCTGCCCCGTACCACACCGGAATCGATCCCGGGCGGGCGGCGGGCACGCTACATTTGCCTGGTACATCCCTGATTGTCATGGTCGGGTGGATTCTGGTTCTCGGTCCTCGTGGGCGGCGCCCGGCAGGCAGGCAGGGGAGAGTAACGTGGCTAGTGCGTCTTCTTTGGGGTTCCTCAAGCTGGTGACCACGCCGATAAAGGCGCTGACCAGGTCGTCGCCCCGGCTCAATGCGGCCTTGTGGAACGTGCAGTACCAGCTTGGGCTGTGGAACTACCTCGATAGCGGGGACGATTCCGGCCGTGAACTAGCGGAAATGATCGGGCA
>DAHWEX010000296.1 GCA_027326205.1 Actinomycetota bacterium | reverse complement strand
CGCCCGCCACCCCGGCGGCCGGGGCGGCGCGGCGGGCGGCGGCCCGCGGCGCGCGCACCCGCTGGGCCGCCCCGTTCGGCCCGGCGGGCAGGGCCAGCGTCGGCCGGGCCAGCGCCGCCGGCACCGTCACCTCGAGCCTCTTCCCGCCGACCTCCACGGTAATCGTCTCGCGGGCGGGCGCCTCGGCGGCGGGCCCGGCCGTCTGCGGCTCGAACACCGCCGTCATCTCGGTCTCGATCCAGCGGGTGTGCACGGTGAACTGGTCGCCCGCGAACGCGGGATCGTCGACGACCGCGCGGTGGAACGGCAGGACCGTGGGCATCCCGCCGACAGCGAACTCCGCGAGCGCGCGCCGCGCGCGCTGCAGGGCCTGCGTGCGGCTCGCCCCGGTCACGATCAGCTTGCCGATCAGCGAGTCGAACGCCTGCGGCACCGTCTGGCCCGCCCCGTACCCGGCGTCGAGCCGGACGCCCGGCCCCGACGGTGGGTTCCACTCGGTGATCGTGCCGGGCGCCGGGAGGAAGTTCCGCGCGGGATCCTCGGCGTTGACCCGGAACTCGATCGAGTGCCCGCGCAGTTCCGGGTCGTCGTAGCCCAGCGGTTCGCCCGCCGCGATGCGGAACATCTCCCGGACCAGGTCGAGGCCGCTCACCTCTTCCGAGACCGGGTGCTCGACCTGGAGCCTGGTGTTCACCTCGAGGAAGCTGATCGAGCCGTCCGTGGCGACGAGGAACTCGCACGTGCCCGCGCCAACGTAGCCCGCCGCCCGCAGGATCGACTTCGAGGCGTCGTAAAGCTGCTTGAGCTGCGCGTCGGAGAGGAACGGGGCCGGCGCCTCCTCCACCAGCTTCTGGTGCCGCCGCTGCAGCGAGCAGTCCCTGGTGGACACCACCACGACATTGCCGTGAAAGTCGGCGAGGCACTGCGTCTCCACGTGCCGCGGCCGGTCCAGGTACCGCTCGACGAAGCACTCGCCGTTGCCGAACGCCGCGGTGGCCTCGCGGACCGCGGACTCGAACAGCTCGGGGATCTCCGCGAAGGTGCGGGCCACCTTGAGACCGCGCCCGCCGCCGCCGTAGGCCGCCTTGATCGCGATCGGCAGGCCGTGCTCGCGGGCGAAGTCCGCGACCTCCTGCGGGCCGCTCACCGGGCCGTCGGTCCCGGGGGCGAGCGGCGCGCCGACCCGCTTGGCGATCTCCCGCGCCTTCACCTTGTCGCCGAGCGCCACGATGGCCGCCGGCGGCGGGCCGATCCAGGTCAGGCCGCGCTCGAGCACGGCCTGGGCGAAGGCGGCGTTCTCGGCGAGGAACCCGTAGCCCGGGTGGACGGCGTCCGCACCGGACCGCGCGGCCACGGCGAGGATCTTCTCGATGTCCAGGTAGGTCTGCGCCGGGGTGGCACCGCCGAGCGCGTAGGCCTCGTCGGCCGCCCGCACGTGCAGGGCGTCGAGGTCTTGGTCGGAGTAGACCGCGACGCTGGCCAGGCCCGCGTCACGGCACGCGCGCGCTATCCGGACGGCGATCTCGCCGCGGTTAGCGATCAGGACTTTCCGCAATTTTCGCCTCAGCAGACACGGCCGGACACCAGGGGCGCGGGGGCTTCCGCTCGGGTTGACAGGGCGAGTCTAGATCAGCGAGGTCTGCGACGTACCGGCGCGGCACTCCGGAACGCGATCAGCGAGGACCGCCGTTCACCGTTATCCTGGAAACCGCGCAAGGCTTCCCGCCGCTGTGCCGCCCCCGCCGGTGACCGCGTCCGCACTTGTCTCCCGGTCTACGCCCATCCTCAACCGAAGCGTGACCTCGGGTACGTAGAGTGAACGCATGCGGCCGGTGCCGCATCCGACGGAGGACGGCCGCCCTAAGCGGTGAGCGGGTGCCGTCGCGTCCCCGTCAACGGTGACGGATCGTTGTCCATCCGTTGCCTAATTCTCAGCCACATAACAACCGCAAGCCGCACGCTATCCGCAGACCCGTCCTGCGGCCCTAACGAGAACCCGGAAGGAGCCCCGTGAGCATCCTCGTCATGCTCGCCACGGCAGGCGCCGTCACTGGGCTGTTCATCGGGGCGCGGCGGCATGCTGGAACGGTAGCGCGCGGGTACCGCTGGCTGGGCAGCGCGGCCCTGTTCTGGTTCGGCGGGCTGGTCGTCGAGCAGGTGCTGGCCGGGTCGGCGAACTCGGGCCCGCTTTCGCTCGCCGACGTGGCGCCGCTGCTCGCCCTCGCGACCGCGGCCACCGGCGTCATGGTCCTCGCCGAGAACGAGAAGCGCGGCGATACGGCTTCGGTGCTGCCCGGGCTCGCCGACGGCTACGTCATGGCCGTCTCCCTCCTTGTCATCGGCTGGGTGGTCGCCTTCGGCGGGGAGTTCCACCGGGCGGACGGGCGGGCGGCGACCTTCCTTCAGTACCTGCTGCTCCCGCTCGCGGACCTGGCGGTGCTCGGCGCGCTGCTGCCCGTGCTCACGATCGCGTGGCGCCGGGTGCTCGTCCCCTACCTCGGGCTGCTCGCGCTGACCTTCGCGGACTCGCTCGGGGTCGGGGCCAAGCTGTCGGGTAACCACCAGGGAATCCTCGAGCAGCTCGCCGTGATCGGCGTGGCCTGCCTGTTCGGCCTCGCGCCCTGGGCCGGGACCGTCGCCGCGCGCCTTGACCTGGTCTCCTGGGTGGACCAGCGCCAGGCCAAGTCCGCCGACGGAGGCCTGGCCAGCATCCTGGGGGTCCGGCGGTCGCCGATCACCAACGCCGGGGCCGCCACGATCATCGCGGCCGTCACCGTGGTCGTCGCCGCGCTCGTCATCATCGTCAACGGCCTGGCCAGCGCGCCCGCGTCCGGGCTCGCGCTGGTCATCGCGGGCGGAGCGGCCGTCCTCGTGATCGCCGTCCGCATCCTCATGCTGGTGCGGGAGAACGGCGTCGCGATGCGGATGTGGCGGGAGGCGGGCAACGGCCTGCGCGACCTCGCCCACCGGACCGGCGACATGGTGCTGATCTGCGACCTCGCCGGGATCATCGGCTACGTCAGCCCGCTCAGCGCCGCGTACAGCTACCCGGCCGACGAGCTGATCGGCAAGCCGCTGCAGGACTTCGTGCACCCGGAGGACATCAGGGCCGCCCGTGCGGCGGTCGCCATGGTGACCGGGCTGCCGGAAGACGCGCAGACCGAGCCGGGGACGACGGGGACGACGGGGAAGGCGGCGGAGCCTGGCCGGTTCTCCTGCCGGGTGCGGGCCGCCGACGGCACGTGGCGGCACGTGGAGTGCGCGGTCCTGCTTTACCAGGTGCCCGGCGAGCCGGCCCGGATGCTGCTGAGCGTCCGGGACGTGTCCGACCAGGTGGCCCTGCGGCAGCAGGTGACGCACCTCACCTTTCACGACGGCCTTACCGGGCTGCCCAACCGTGCCTACGTCGAGGAGCGCGCGCGGGAGGCACTTGAGCCGGCCGGCGAGCGCGTCGCGGGCGTCATCTTCCTGGACCTCGACGGCTTCACGGCGGTGAACGACCTCATCGGGCACGGCGCGGGTGACCTGGTGATCGCCCAGGCGGCCAGGCGGCTGCGGGCCGTGGTGCCGGCCCAGGACACGGTCGCGCGCTGGGGCGGCGACGAGTTCGCCGTGATGCTGGAGAACGCCGCGGGCGCCCAGGAGATCATCGAACTCGCCGAGCGGCTCGCGGGCATCGTCGCGGGCCAGCCGTTCCGGGTGGCCGAACGGGACCTCGGGCTGACCGCGAGCGTGGGCGTCGCGCTGGCCGACGGGAGCGCCCCCGGGGTCGTGCTCCGCAACGCGGACGTGGCCATGGCGCGGTCCAAGGACGGCGGCGGCAACCGCGTCGAGGTTTACGCCGCGCACATGCACGCGGACGTGGTCCGCCGCCTGGACATGGCCAGCGACCTGCAGCGGGCCATCGCCCGGGAGGAGCTGCAGCTCCAGTACCAGCCGACCGTGGACCTGGCCACCTCCCGGGTCACCGGCGCCGAGGCGCTCCTGCGCTGGTGGCGCGGCGACGAGGCGGTGCCGCCCCGCGCGTTCCTCGCGGTCGCGGAGGACTCCGGGCTGATCGTCGCGCTCGGCGAGTGGGTGCTGCGCAAGGTATGCGCCCAGGGCGCGGCCTGGCGGGCCGCCTCGTGGGACGTCGGGGTGTCGGTGAACATCGCGCTTCGCCAGCTCAACGCGCCGCACTTTCCCGCGCAGGTAGCCGCCGCGCTCGCGGAGACCGGGCTGCCGCCGAGCGCGCTCACCATCGAGCTGAGCGAGCGGATGCTCGTCGAGGACGCCGGGCTGATCGCCGACCGGCTCGCCGAACTGCGCGACCTCGGCGTCAAGCTGGCGATCGACGACTTCGGCACCGGCTACGCCTCCCTTGCCCACCTTCGGCAGCTGCCCGCGGACATCATCAAGATCGACCCGTCGTTCGTCTCGGGACTCGGTCAGGATCCGGTGCTGACGATGCTTACCAAGACCATCGTGCAGGTGGGCCGCGATCTCGGCATGCAGGTGGTGGCCGAGGGCATCGAGCAGCCGCGCCAGCTCGCCGAGCTGCGCGAGATGGGCTGCGGCTACGGACAGGGCTTCCTCGTCGCGCGGCCGATGGGCGCGTCCGGCGTGGAGGCGCTCATCAGGACCGGTGCCCCCGCCCCGGACGTCAACGGCACCGCCAAGCCGGGCGTCCCCGCGGCCTAGCCTCGCTCAGCCAGCGAGACGAATGGCCCCGTCCCTACGTCTCGAATCGCGAAATATCCGGACAGCGCGTCTCGGATAATGAGACAAGTCAGGTGATAATTTGACGGCGGGCCGGCTTGTGGGCGAGGGTAGAAGCGTGAAGCGGAACCACATTCTCGTACTTGGCTGGCGCGCAGAGAGCTGACCTGTCCAGTTCCTGCGCGCGCCCCTCGGCTGCCATCCGGCACGAGGGGTTTTTTAATGCCCAGCCGCGCACACCTTCGCGTAAAAGGAAGCAGCCGATGACCGAGCAGAGCAGCCCAGTCCCGTCCAAGGCGCACGCTCCCTCCCCGTTGGACATACCGGCGAGGACAGCCGCCCCTAAGCCGGCCCGAACGGGCGCCGTTAACGCGGGCGGCGCCACCGCGCCGCCCGCCGGCCCCGCACAGTCCGGCCCCGCACAGCCCGGTACCGCACAGTCCGGTACCGGGCAGCCGGCCGGCGCGCGGTCGCACGGCGCGGCCGCGCACGCCCCGGTCAAGGTCACCGGGGCCCAGGCCCTCGTGCTCGCCCTTGAGCGAGTCGGCGTCGACGTCGTGTTCGGCATTCCCGGCGGTGCCGTGCTCCCGGCCTACGACCCGCTGCTCGACTCCAAGCAGATCCGGCACATCCTGGTCCGCCACGAACAGGGCGCGGGCCACGCGGCCACCGGCTACGCCCAGGCGACCGGCCGCACCGGCGTCTGCATGGCCACCAGCGGCCCCGGCGCCACCAACCTGGTCACCCCGCTCGCCGACGCCTACATGGACTCCGTGCCCGTGGTCGCGATCACCGGCCAGGTCGCCACGAGCCTGATCGGCACCGACGGCTTCCAGGAAGCGGACATCTCCGGGATCACCTACCCGATCACCAAGCACAACTTCCTCGTCACCAAGCCAGAGGACATCGCCCGCACGATCGGCGAGGCCTTCCACCTGGCGTCCACCGGGCGACCCGGCCCGGGCCTGGTGGACAGCGCCAAGGACGCCATGCAGGCGACCACCGAGTTCACCTGGCCGGTGCCGTTCGACCTGCCCGGCTATCACCCGGTCACCAGGCCGCACTCCCGCCAGGTGCGCGAGGCCGCGCGGATGATCACCGAGGCCAGGCGCCCGGTGCTCTACGTCGGCGGCGGCGTGATCAAGGCCGACGCGTCCAGCGAGCTGCGGCAGCTCGCGGAGCTGACCGGGGCTCCGGTCGTCACCACGCTGATGGCCCGCGGCGCCTTCCCGGACAGCCACCCGCTGCACCTGGGCATGCCCGGCATGCACGGCACGGTCGCCGCGGTCGGCGCGCTGCAGCGGGCCGACCTCATCGTCGCCCTCGGCGCCCGGTTCGACGACCGGGTGACCGGCAGGCTCGACTCGTTCGCGCCCGACGCGGCGATCGTGCACGCGGACATCGACCCCGCCGAGATCTCCAAGAACCGCCGCGCCGACGTGCCGATCGTCGGTGACTGCAAGGAGGTCATCACCGAGCTCATCAACGCCGTGACCACCGACCACGAGCACGGCCTGGCGGGCGACTACGCCGAATGGTGGGTCACCCTCGACCAGTGGCGCACCAAGTACCCACTCGGCTACGACGAGTTCGAGGACGGCAGCCTCGCACCGCAGTACGTGATCGAGCGGATCGGCAAGCTCGCGGGCCCCGACGCCGTCTACCTGGCGGGCGTGGGACAGCACCAGATGTGGGCGGCCCAGTTCATCGACTACGAGAAGCCGAGAACCTGGATCAACTCCGGCGGCGCGGGCACCATGGGCTTCGCGGTCCCGGCCGCGATGGGGGCCAAGGTCGGCCTGCCCGACGCGATGGTGTGGGCGATCGACGGCGACGGCTGCTTCCAGATGACCAACCAGGAGCTGGCCACCTGCGCGATCGAGGGCATCCCGGTCAAGATCGCGATCATCAACAACGGCAACCTGGGCATGGTCCGCCAGTGGCAGACCCTGTTCTACAACCAGCGGTACTCCAACACCAACCTGGGCGACCGGAAGACCGAGCTGCGGGGCACCCGCGTGCCCGACTTCGTCAAGCTCGCCGACGCCTACGGCTGCATCGGCCTGCGCTGCGAGCGCAAGGAAGACGTCGACGCGGTCATCGAGCAGGCGATGGCCATCAACGACCAGCCGGTCGTGATCGACTTCATCGTGCACAAGGACGCGATGGTCTGGCCGATGGTGGCGGCCGGGATGGGCAACGACGACATCAAGCACGCCCGCGACATGGCGCCCGAATGGGAAGCGACGGACTAATGACGCAGCAGCACACCCTCTCGGTCCTGGTCGAGAACAAGCCGGGCGTCCTGGTCCGCATCGCCGGCCTGTTCTCCCGGCGCGGCTTCAACATCGAGTCCCTCGCGGTCGGGCCGACCGAGCACGAGGAGATCTCCCGGATGACCATCGTGGTGAACTGCGAGGAGCATCCGCTCGAACAGGTGACCAAGCAGCTCAATAAGCTGATCAACGTCATCAAGATCGTCGAGCTTGAGCCGGCGCAGGCGGTGCAGCGCGAGTTCATGCTGATCAAGGTCCGCGCGGACGCCGACACCCGGTCCAAGGTCCTTGAGGCGGTCGGGCTCTTCCGCGCCCACGTGGTCGACGTCGCGCTTGACGCGGTGACGGTCGAGGCGAGCGGCAGCCGTGACAAGCTAGAGGCACTCGTCCGGATCCTTGAGCCGTTCGGCATCAAGGAGCTGGTCAAGTCCGGGGCGATCGCGGTTGGCCGCGGCGGCCGGTCCATCACCGACCGCACGCTTCGCCCGCTGGAGCGCAGCATAGCTTAGGGGCGCGAAGGCAAGAACCCTCTACCGAACGGTTCGTTGCTCCGCGTCGGCGGCGACGGGCTTGCCGCCGGGCGCAGTCACGGCCCGTTCGGTGGAAATGTTTTATCCTTCAAGATTTTCACTCTCGAAGACGACGATGAAAGGGCTATACCAGTGGCAGAGATCTTCTACGACCACGACGCCGACCTCTCGCTCATCCAGCAGCGGCACGTCGCCGTCCTCGGCTACGGCAGCCAGGGGCACGCGCACGCGCTCTCGCTGCGGGACTCCGGCGTGGACGTCCGCGTTGGCCTGCAGCCGGGCTCGAAGAGCCGCGAGAAGGCGGAGAGCGACGGCCTGCGGGTCCTTACCCCCGCCGAGGCGTGCGAGGAAGCCGACCTGGTGATGGTCCTCATCCCGGACCACCTGCAGCGCCAGGTGTACGCGGAGGCGATCGCGCCGTCGCTCGTCGAGGGCGACGCCCTGTTCTTCGCGCACGGCCTGAACATCCGCTACGGGCTCATCAAGCCCCCGGCCGACATCGACGTCGTCATGGTCGCGCCCAAGGGCCCGGGCCACCTCGTACGCCGCCAGTTCAACGAGGGCCGCGGCGTGCCCGCGCTCGTGGCCGTCGAGCAGGACGCGACCGGCAACGCGCTCGCGCTCGGCCTCTCCTACGCCAAGGGCATCGGCGGCACCCGGGCCGGCGTGCTCAAGACCACGTTCAAGGAGGAGACCGAGACCGACCTGTTCGGCGAGCAGGCCGTGCTCTGCGGCGGTGTCTCCGAGCTCATCAAGGCCGGCTTCGACACGCTGGTCGCCGCGGGGTACCAGCCGGAGGCGGCGTACTTCGAGTGCCTGCACGAGATGAAGCTCATCGTCGACCTCATGTACGAGGGCGGCCTGTCCAAGATGTGGTGGTCGGTGTCGGACACGGCCGAGTTCGGCGGCTACACCCGCGGCCCGCGCCTGATCAACGACCAGACCCGCGCCGAGATGAAGAAGATCCTCACCGAGATCCAGGACGGCACCTTCACCCGCGAACTGGTCGAGGAGTTCGACGCGGGCCAGCCGAACTTCGCCAGGCGCCGCGCGGCCGAGCAGGCCGAGCAGATCGAGCAGGTCGGGGCGAAGCTCCGCCCGCTGATGAGCTGGCTCTCGGACGCGGAGGACTAGAGTCTCTTCATGGCAACCGCATACAAGCTCGCCGTTATCGGCGGGGACGGTATCGGCCCCGAGGTCACCGCCGAGGCGCTGAAGGTGCTCAGGGCGGCGACGCCCGACGTGACCTGGGAAACGACCGACTACGACCTGGGCGCCCGCCGGTACCACAAGACCGGCGAGACGCTCCCGGAGACGGTCCTCGAAGAGATCAGGGCGCACGACGCGATCCAACTGGGCGCGATCGGCGACCCGTCGGTGCCGAGCGGCGTCCTTGAGCGCGGCCTGCTGCTGCGGCTGCGCTTCGAGCTGGATCACTACGTCAACCTGCGGCCGGTCCGGCTTTACCCGGGTACCGTGTCGCCGCTGGCGAAGGGGACGCCGGAGACGATCGACATGGTCGTCGTCCGGGAGGGCACCGAAGGGCCGTACACCGGGGCCGGCGGCGTGATGCGCCGTGGCACCCCCCAGGAACTGGCTACCCAGGAGTCCTTCAATACCGCGTTCGGGGTGGAGCGGGTCGCGCGGTACGCGTTCGCGATCGCCCAGCGGCGGCCGCGCCGCAAGCTCACGCTGGTGCACAAGACCAACGTGCTCACGTTCGCCGGCGACCTGTGGCAGCGCACGGTGAACTCGCTCGCCGGCGAATTCCCCGACGTGACGGTCGACTACCAGCACGTGGACGCGGCCTCGATGTTCTTCGTCTCGCAGCCGGAGCGGTTCGACGTCATCGTGACCGACAACCTGTTCGGCGACATCCTCACCGACCTGGGGGCGGCGGTCGCCGGCGGCATCGGCCTGGCGGCGAGCGGGAACATCAACCCGGCCGGCACCGCTCCGTCGATGTTCGAGCCGGTCCACGGCTCGGCACCGGACATCGCCGGGCAGTCCAAGGCCGATCCGACGGCGGCGATCCTGTCTGCCGGGATGCTCTGCACGCACCTCGGCCTCACCGCGGCGGCGGAGAAGATCGAGCAGGCGGTCTGCGACGACGTGCTCGCCCGGGCGGGCGCCCCGGCGGCCCGGACGACCGCTGAGGTCGGTGACGACATCGCCAAGCGAGTAAGCGGCTAGGGGCGATAACCCCGCACCGTGCCGCCGCTTGCCCCACGGCGCGGCCGTTGGGCAAGCGGCGGCAAGCTCGGAGGCTCGATCCGGTAAATTTCACGTGTACCGCCCTGAAAGGACCTGACCTGCGATGACCGCAAGCTCCGATACCGAGATCCAGTTCGAAATCATCCCCTCCCAGAAACGGATGCCGGCGGCCGAGCGCGCCGGGGTACTCCAGGCGCCGGGGTTCGGTCAGGTCTTCACCGATCACATGATCACGCTGCGCTGGACGGACGAGCGCGGCTGGCACGACGGCAAGCTCCAGCCGTACGGCCCGTTCTCCCTCGACCCCGCCACCGCGGTGTTCCACTACGGCCAGGAGCTCTTCGAGGGCCTCAAGGCCTACCGGCAGGCGTCCGGCTCGGTCGTCATGTTCCGCCCGCAGGGGAACGCGGCCCGCTTCAACTCCAGTTGCCGCCGGATGGCGATGCCCGAACTGCCCGAGGAGACGTTCGTCCACGCCCTTGAGCTGCTCGTCACCCAGGACAGGGAGTGGGTGCCCGAGGGCGAGGGGAAGAGCCTGTACCTGCGCCCGTTCGTGTTCGCCACCCAGCGCGGCCTCGGCGTGAACCACCCGTCGGCCGAGTACCTGTTCTGCGTCATCGCGTCCCCGGCCGCCTCGTACTTCGGCGAGGGCAAGACCGTCAAGGTCTGGATCGCGCAGGACTACACGCGGGCGGCCCCCGGCGGCACCGGCGCGGTCAAGTGCGGCGGCAACTACGCCGCGTCGTTCGCCCCGCAGCAGCAGGCGGTGGAGCACGGGTGCGACCAGGTGGTGTACCTGGACGCGTCCAGCCGCGAGTGGGTCGAGGAGATGGGCAGCAACAACCTCTACTTCGTGTACGGGTCCGGGGACTCGGCCCGCCTGGTGACGCCGGAACTGACCGGCACGCTGCTGCCGGGTATCACCCGCGACTCGCTGCTGCGCCTCGCGCCGGCGCTCGGCCTCCCGGTGGAGGAGGGCCGGGTCTCGCTGACCCAGTGGCGCGACGACTGCGCCTCCGGCGCGCTGACCGAGGTCTTCGGCTGCGGCACCGCGGCGGTGGTCACCCCGATCGGCGCGGTGGACGGCACGTCCGGCGGCTGGACGATCGGCGACGGCACCCCCGGCCCGGTCACCAAGCGGCTGAAGGCGGAGCTGATGGACATCCAGCACGGTCACAAGCCGGACCCCTTCGGCTGGATCCACAAGGTGGCCTAGGCGCCGGCCGGTCCTGGTCAAGACCTGCGTCGCCTTACCCGGGAATCTGCGTTGGCGGGTTGGTGTTGTGGGTAGTAACCTCGTAGAGGCGCTCACGCCTCGCGCGAGCGGCTACAACTCAACAGGGGGGCGACTGGTTTCGACTGCGGTGGTTGATCTAGGAGAAGCGAGCCGAGGGTGGCGGACGTGACCTCGTAAAAATGCGCCCGTAAACCACAAGTGCCAATTCAAACAGCACTGTCCCGGCCGCCAAGGCCGACCTCCTTCTCGCTGCCTAAGCGAGTCTGAGGGTGTGACCGTCAGCCCGGGATTGCCTTCGACCCGGGACCTGGCGTCGCTAGAGGGCTCAACTGGCCGGCCCGGTCACGGGGGCGGCTAGGAAATCAAACAGTGACTGAGCCCGTCGGCGTCTCGTCTGCGTGATCGCCGGGGCTGAGAAAAACAGAGCAGACTGCGCTCGGAGAAGACTTAGAGATATCCCGTAGGACCAGGGTTCGATTCCCTGCGCCTCCAAGTCGGCTTAGTTTTTCGAAAACCTGAGCAGTCTTGGTACTCCTGTTGGGGAACGCGCCGACGGCTAAGCCGTCGGCGCGTTCTGCTTTGCCCGAACGACTGGACATCGCATCGGTGATCCGGCAGGGCCGCCCTCGCCGGCGCGTTTGCACAAGTTTGGTGGGCGGCGCGCGTAGCTGATCATTACCATTCTGCGCTCGAACACGGGATAATAGGGCGACGGATCGACACGGTTGTTGTTGTCCGGTGAGGCCTTGGGCGGAGCCTGGCCGGGCGAGGTTCGCATGAGGCGTGATTTTAAGGAAGGGGATGCAGCATGGCGGCGATGAAGCCGCGGACGGGCGATGGCCCGCTCGAGGTGACCAAGGAGGGCCGTGGCATCGTGATGCGCGTCCCGTTGGAAGGAGGCGGCAGGCTTGTCGTCGAACTGTCCGCCGATGAGGCCGAGAGGCTGGGGAAGGCACTGCAAAACGTCGTCGGGTAGGTGCGGCCTGCTCCGTGAAACAACAACCCGTACTGACTGACCTTTGACTATCTCTTGATGGCGGCGAGCATGCCGCCCGCGATGGGAAGCAACAGCGGGACGAGCCGCTCATCGTCGCCGGCCATCTCGGCTAGTTCCCGCGCTCCGTCGGTGGCCGGCCCCGCGCCGGGCGGCAGCACGTCGTTGAAGACGACGATGCCGCCCGCGCGGAGCAGGCGCAGCCCGGCCGTCAGGTACTCCGGGTAGGAGGCCCGGTCGGCGTCGCAGAAGACGAGATCGTACGCCCCGTCGGACAGCCGCGGCAGCACATCGAGCGCGCGGCCCAGGATCAGCCGCGACTGGTTGGCGGCGAAGCCCGCCTGGCCGAAGGACTTGCGGGCCACGCGGTGGTACTCGGGCTCGATGTCCACGCTGGTGAGCACGCCTCCCGGGCGCATCCCGCGCAGTAGCCAGATGCCGGAACTGCCGCAGCCGGTGCCGATCTCCACGACCGCGCGGGCCGCTATCGCGGCCGCGAGGAAGCGCAGCGCGGCCCCGGCGGCCGGCCGGACGGGCACGGTTCCGCCGATGTCGCCGGCGTTGGCCCGGGCGGTGAGCAGCGGCTCGTCCTCTGCCGCGTACGCCGCCTCGTCGTAGTCGATGACTGCCCCCTAGCGACCGGCCCGTTCCGGGAAAAGGTTCGTTTCACGCGTGAGCCTAGCCAATTTCGCTGGTCCGTGGAACCTTAAGCTGTAGGGGACCGTTATTTACGTCGATGAGCGAGAGCCTCAACCTGGTGACACAGCCAGAGATGTCCGCACGCGATGGCCGCGACGCCGCTGCCCAGTGGGCCCCGCCCAGCTGGGATGAGATCGTGCGCGCCCACTCCGCCCGGGTCTACCGGCTGGCCTACCGGCTGACCGGCAACCAGCACGACGCGGAGGACCTGACCCAGGAGGTCTTCGTCCGGGTGTTCCGCTCGCTGGCCACGTACACGCCGGGGACGTTCGAGGGGTGGCTGCACCGGATCACCACCAACCTGTTCCTCGACGGGGCCAGGCGGCGGCAGCGGATCAGGTTCGAGGGCCTCGGCGACAATGTCGACCAGCGGATACCCGGCACCGAGCGGTCGCCGGCCGACGCGTGGGACGACAGCCACTTCGACGGGGACATCCAGGTCGCGCTGCAGGCACTCCCGCCGGACTACCGCGCCGCGGTGGTGCTCTGCGACATCGAAGGCTTTTCTTACGAGGAGATCGCCGCCACAATGGGCGTCAAGCTCGGCACCGTGCGCAGTCGCATCCACCGGGGCCGTGCCCAGTTGCGCGCGGCACTCGCACACCGCGAGAGGCGGGTGCGTGACCAGTGAGCCATCTCGGGCAGACGCTGTCCGCCCTGATCGACGGAGAGCTCAGCGGGGCGGAACTCGACCGGGCGAACGCGCACGTGGCGGTGTGCGGCGCCTGCCGGGTGGAGGCGAACGCGCTGCGGCGGCTCAAGAGGGAACTGCGCTCGCTCGCCGAGGTGCACGACGCGGACGACATCACCAGGCGCCTGCTGGCCATGCCGGGCCAGGCGGGGCAGGTGCCCCCGGCCAGGCCGGTTGACCACGCCGCGCCGCCGCGCCGCCGGCTGGCCGGCCGCCGCCGGGGCCGCTACGTGCTGTGGAGCACGCTGTCCCTGGTCGTGGTGGGGGTGGGCACCGCCGCCTTCGGCATGGGCGGAGCGAGCAGCCAGGGGCCGCGGATCACCCCGCAGCTTGAGGTGTTCGACGTCCAGCACGCGCTCTACTCCGGGGACGTCCCGTACGCCGACCCGGCCGAGGTGTCCACCGCGGTACCGGTACCGGTCGTAACGGCGACGCCGTGATGCGTTACGGCCTGCTGCTGACCGCCGTGGCGACGGTCACCCTCCCGAGCCTGCTCGCCATCACGGCGGTGCTGGCGCATGATCACGTCGCCGCGGAGACGGGTTTCACGGCGGCGCTCGACGGGGCGCCGTCGTCGGTGACGATTCCGGTGACCGCGACGACCGCGCCCGCCGCGGTCCGTGACGACGTCGCCGGGGTGGGGCAGGCGTCCGGCATGCCGGTGACGGTGTTCAGCAGCGTGGCGACCGGGCAGCGGGCGATCGGCATGCGCATGCTCAAGTTGGCGGCGACGGCCAGCCTGGCGACGTCCTACCAGGGCACCGAACTGGTCTCCCAGTCGAGCGTGGGCGGCAGCGTCACGGTGATCTCCCAGGTCTGGCACCAGGGCGGCGGCACGACGCTGGTGGAGACATCGAACGACCCCACGCCGGCCGGCGCCCGGGTGGCGAGCGCCGACCCGGCGAGCGGTGCCGCCGCGGGCGTCTTCGGCGTCACCAGCGACCTGGTGTCGCTGCTCAGCAAGCACTACGTCGCGCTGTACTGGGGAGGCGGGTCCGTCGTGGGCAGGCCCGCGTCGGTCGTCGAGCTCTACCGGGCCGACGGGACCATGGCCGCGCGGTACTGGCTGGACAGCCAGACCATGGTGCCGCTGCGCCGTGAGCTGTACGACATGTCCGGCCAGGTGATCAGCGAGGACCTCTTCGCCAGGATCCAGTTCGGCCGGTTCAACCCGCCGCACGCGGACATGAGCGCCTCGACGGCGCAGCGGGCGGTGCGGGCGACGCCGGCCTGGGGGCCGGCGGCCTCGCCCGCCCGGTTCCTCACGTCGCTGGCCAAGCAGGGCTGGGAGGTGCCGGCCACCGCGCCCGGCGGCCTGCCGCTGTACGCGGCGGCGTCGACGGTCACCGCCAGCGGTGAGGTCGTCGACCTTGAGTACTCCGACGGGCTCTACGACATCTCGCTCTTCGTGCAGCGGGGCAGCCTGGCCTCGGCCCTGCCCGGCTGGCGGCCGGTCCGGGTGGCGAACCAGCAGGCCTTCGTCTGCGGGCACTCGGTCGCCTGGGCGGTACCCGGCTTCGTCTACACGGTGATCGCCGACGCGCCGCCGCAGACGGTGCGCCAGGTGGTCACCACCCTGTCGGGCGCCGGCTCACCCGGCGTCCTCGGGCGGTTCTGGCGCGGGTTCAGCCGACTGGCCCGGCTGCTCAACCCGTTCGGCTAAGCCGCGGGACCCTGGTTGTCTACAAAGGCGCTCGCACGGTTTAAGGTGGGTACCAGTGCCGGTCAACCGTTGACGGAGAGCTGAGTGTTTGATCTTTCGCCCTTCAAACTGCTTATCCTCGCGGTGATCGCGCTCGTCGTCTTCGGTCCCCACGAACTGCCCAAGCTCGCGCAGCAGGCCGGCCGCGCGATCCGTGAGCTGCGCCGCATCGCCGAAGGCGCCACCGCTGACCTCAAGGAGGGGCTCGGGCCCGAGTTCCAGAACTTCGAGTTCGAGGACCTGAACCCGCGCCGGTTCGTGCAGAAGCACCTGATCGACGACATCAACGCGGCCGCGCAGCCGATCTACGACGAGTTCAACGGCAGCGTCGCGGCCGCCGGGGCGGCGAAGGGCGTCGCGGCCGGCGCGCGGCCCACCCTGCTCGACGGCGCAGAGCCGCCGTTCGACGCCGAGGCGACGTGATCTCCCCCGGGGCGGCTGGCCGGCTTTCGCCGCTCCCCGCTACCGCGGGCTGAGGTTCAGCCTGCGGCCGGACAGGCCGCGGCCGCGGCTCGCGAGCGACTCGGCGACCTTGCTGAGCTGGATCGACGCCGGCGCCTCCGGGGCGGCGAGGACGAGCGGTGTGCCGCTGTCGCCGCCCTCGCGGAGCCGCACGTCCAGCGGGATCTGGCCGAGCAGCGGGACCTCGGTCCCGATGAGCTGGGTGAGCGTCGCGGCGACGGTCTCACCGCCCCCGGAGCCGAAGACGTCCATCGCCTCGCCGCAGTGCGGGCACAGCAGGTACGACATGTTCTCGATCACGCCCACCACGCGCTGGTGGGTCTGGGTGACCAGGCTCCCGGCCCGCTTGGCCACCTCGGCGGCGGCGAGCTGCGGGGTGGTCACGATGACCAGTTCGGCGTTGGGGACGAGCCGGGCGAGGGAGAGCGCCACGTCGCCGGTTCCCGGCGGCATGTCGATGAGCAGGTAATCCAGGTCGCCCCAGAAGAAGTCGGCCAGGAACTGCTCGAAGAGCCGGTGCAGGATCGGCCCGCGCAGCGGGAGCGCGTCCTGGCCCGGCGGCTTGAGCATGCCCGCGGAGACGACCTTCACGCCCTTGGCGGCGGGCGGCATGATCATGTCCTGGACCTTGGTGGGGAGCCCGGTGACGCCGAGCATGCGGGGCACGGAGTGCCCGTAGATGTCGGCGTCGATCAGGCCGACCTTGTGCCCCGCGGCCGCCAGCGCCGCCGCCAGGTTCACCGTGACCGACGACTTGCCGACGCCGCCCTTGCCGCTGACGATCGCGTACACCTTGGTCAGCGAGGACGGCTGGGCGAACGTGATCACCCGCTCGGGGGCGCCGCCGCGCAGCGTGGCCTGCATGTCCTTGCGCTGTTCCTCGCTCATCACGTCGAGCTCGACCCGGACGCCGGTCACGCCGCTCAGCGGCGTGACCGCGCCGGTGACCCGGGAGGTGATGGTGTCGCGCATCGGGCAGCCGGCCACGGTCAGGTAGACGCTGACGGCCACGAGCCCGTCGCCGCCGATCTCGACCGACTTGACCATGCCCAGCTCGGTGATCGGACGTCCGATTTCCGGGTCGTTGACGCCGGCCAGCGCGGTCATTACCTGCTCGCGGGTGGGAAGCGGGGAGCTCATGCCCATATCGTACGTGCCGGGGACGGGAGCCTTACGCTCCCGTCCCCGGCACGCGGGGGTTGTGCTAGCCGGCGGCCAGGGCTACCAGTTCCGCTTGTCACCGCCCGCCACGACCGCGCCGGTTGTCGGGTTGAGGATCACCGGCTCGAAGTGCGGGAAGGTGTGGAAGTCGAGCACGCCTCCCGGTGCGTCAAGCGAGCCGGAGACCGCGTCGTACGAGCCGGGGATGCGCTTCCCGTGCAGCCAGTTGTCCTCGATGAAGCGCACGACCGAGGTGGTGTCGGTCAGGTTGCCGCTGACGTAGTTGTCGCGCGTGTAGGGAGAGATCACCACGAGCGGCAGCCGCTGGCCGTAGCCGCAGCGGTCGTTGACGGTGCCGACCGTGACCGGCTTGCTGGTGCAGATCGCGGTGTCGGTGGCCGGGTCGTTTGAGCCGTTGATGACCGGCGGCACGACGCTGTCGTACCAGCCGTCGGAGTCGTCCCACATGATGACGACGGCGGTCGACGCCCAGTACCTGGACTTCTCGATCGAGTTGATCGTGTTGACCAGGAAGTGCTGCTCGTCGACCGGGTCGGAGTAGCCGGGGTGGCCGTCCTGGTAGGCCGGGGCCTTGAGGTACGACACGGCCGGGAGCGTGGCGCCGCCGGTGCCGTTGAGCGCGTCGGTGAAGTACGACATGTCGTACTGGTGGTTGGCCTGGTCGGTATAGCCGATCTCCGACAGCGAACTCGGCGGCAGGTGGTCCGGGTTCGCGGTGGAGGCGTAGTACTCGAACGGGTCGTGGTGCGGCACGTAGTCCTGCACCGTGGCGCCGCTGATGTTGGCGTGCGAGCTACCGCAGACCGGCAGGCCGTTGGCGGTGGAGGTCGGCGCGAAGCCGCCCTCGAACCAGCCCCAGGTCACGTGCTTGGCGTTCAGCAGGTCGCCGATGTTCTGGCCGGTCAGCTTCACGAGCGAGCCGTTCGTCGAGCGGTTGCCGTCGGAGCAGGCGTCGTAGTACGGGTCGTTGTCGCTGTTCAGCACGCCGAGCCCGGTGCTTGGGTTCACGTCCACCACGGCGTTCGACGTGGCCGGGCCGCTGGGGTTGGTCGGGTCCCAGGTCGGGTTGAGCGCTTCGGCGTCGGCGGTGAGGCCCGAGGTCACGTTGATGGCGCCGGGCGACGACGGCCCGAACGTGGTGTCGAAGTTGTTCTCGCTCATCGCGTAGTTCTGCGCGTAGTTCCACAGCGCGGTGACGGTGTTGCCGTCGTAGTAGTCCATGACGATGCCGGGCGGGCAGTACGCGGGGCCGCAGTCGGCCGCCGGGGTCGTCGACTGGGTGTCCTGGACGAACTTGTCCATCTTGCCGTTGTCGACGGCCTTCTGCTCCGCCGTGTACCCGTGGTTCTGGTCGGAGGTGAGGGCCTGCGCCGGGGTGAGCCGCTGCGGGTTGTACTCGTTCGGGTTGCTGGTGAGCAGCGGGCCGACCGGGCCGTTCTTCGTGATCTTCGCGTAAAGGCCGGTCACGGCCGGGGTGCCCCGCTTGGCGGTGAACGTCGTGCCGTCGGTGTTCGCCGCGTACGGGTAGGTGCCGAAGTAGTGGTCGAACGACACGTTCTCGTCGAAGATCGTGACAATGTGCTTGATCGGCGTCGTGGTGTTGCCGCCGCGGTAGAGCACCGACGACACGGTCG
Organism: Actinomycetota bacterium; assembly: GCA_027326205.1. GTDB lineage: Bacteria > Actinomycetota > Actinomycetes > Streptosporangiales > Streptosporangiaceae > Trebonia. The sequence continues at coordinate 11,037 of DAHWEX010000296.1, read as the reverse complement.
AAGGGGTCTCGTAGCCGGCGAACGGGCTGTTCGCTGAGGTGCTCGCGTTCGCGGCGGTCGCTCCTGCCGCGGCGCCGGCGGCGAGGGCGACCGCCGCCGTAACCACGAGGTACGGCCGGAGCCGGCTGCGCCGGCTCCAGGCAATTGGGCTAAAGCCCATGCTCAGCCTCCTGAGTTCTGCGGGACTTCGTTGGCCGGCGGCCCCCGGAAGGCCGCCGCCGGGGGCAGCGCAAGCACTTCCCCGGCGCAGAAGGTTTCACAGTTGAATGACCCTGCGGCGCGGCCAGTCTGACGCTCAGGCGAACGCGCGGTCAACAAATACTGAAAAAGGGTCACACTGGACCACTGGACCACTGGAACGACCTCATCGGGGTCAGGCGCAGCGGGCGCGCGGCAGCGAGCCCGTACCGGTCGTCGAACAGCGTCGAGCCGACGCCGAACGTCACGTCTAACGACACCACCGCGGTGGCCCGCGGCGGGGGCCGCAGGATGCCCGCCTGGTGCCGGTCGGGAAACGGCGCCGCGGGCGGCTGACCGCTCACCGCGGCCTCGTTCGCGGCGGCGCGGGGATCGGACGGGGTGCCGTGCGCGAAGTACCCGGCGGCCACGCCGCCCGCGACGCGGCCGGCCAGGCCGCCCCCCTCGGGCCGGCCAGCGGTTGACCCCGTCGCGTGCGGGGTAAAATCAGTGCCAACGTGGTGATGAGAGCGGTATGCCCGCGGTGCCAAGGGACAGCGCACGCTCCGACGGCGTGGTCGAGCGCGTGGCGATGCGACCTGCACGGCGAGGTCTACCCGCTGGCCCCGGCGAAGCTCCCGACCGCCGAGGGGCTGCGCGCCCTGGTCCGGCAGGCGAAGGTCCCGGTCTGGCTCCCCTGGCCGCTGCCGACCGGGTGGCTCGTCAGCGGCTTCGCCGGCGCGGGCGATGAGCGCACCGGAACGCGGGGCTCGGCCGTCGCCCTGTCCGGGCCCAACCCGCTCGGCGGCCCGGCCGAGATGCTGCTCGTCGCGGAAGAGCCGGGTGTCGGCCTCGGCGCCGGGCTGGCCGGGCTGCCGGGCCCCGACCCCGGTGACGGCTTCGCGGCCCGGGCGCCGCACGCGTGGGTCAAGGTGGCCCACCACGAGGCGCCGCTCTGGCTGGTGGAGTCGGACGGCAAGGCGGCGTTCGCCGGCGAGGTGGAGGCACACTGGCTGTGGCTCGTGCTGTGGCCGGACACGGCCGGCGCGCTGCTCGTCGAGTCGCTGCCGCTGCGCGACCTGCGCGACCTGGAGCAGGACTTCGACGTGCCGTTCGGCGCGCTGTCGCCCTACCTGCCGGCCTGAGGCCGGCCAGGCTACGATGGCGGACTGTGCGGATCGACCTTCACGTGCACAGCAGCGCCTCGGACGGGACCGACGCCCCGGCGGAGGTGATGCGCCGCGCGGCGGCGGCCGGGCTTGACGTGGTGGCGCTCACGGACCATGACACGCGGGCAGGCGTTGACGAGGCCCGCGCGGCGCTGCCAGCCGGGCTCACCCTGGTTCCCGGTATGGAGCTGTCCTGCGATCTCGACGGGCGCAGCGTGCACCTGCTCGCGTACCTCTTCGACCCGGCTGACCCGGACCTGGCCGCGGAGGCCGGCCTGGTGCGCGATGACCGCGTCAACCGGGCGAAGGGGATGGTCGCGCGGCTCGCGGAACTCGGCGCCGGCGTTACCTGGGAGCAGGTGGCGGCGATCGCGGGCGACGCGGTCGTCGGGCGGCCGCATATCGCGCGGGCCCTCGTCGCCTCCGGGGCGGTCGCGTCGACCCAGGACGCGTTCACCGGCGACTGGATCGGCGACGGCGGGCGCGCCTTCGTCGGCCGTTACGCGCCCGGCCTGGTCCGGGCGGTCGGGCTGGTCCGGGCGGCCGGCGGCGTTCCGGTGCTCGCTCATCCCCGTTCGCCCGGGTACGAGATCCCGGACGAGGTCATCGAGGAACTGGCGGGGGCGGGCCTCGGCGGGATCGAGGTCTTCCACTTCGACCACGATGCCGCGCAGCGGAAGCGGCTGGCCGGGCTGGCCGCGTCGCTGCGCCTGATCGCGACGGGCGGCAGCGACGACCACGGCGCCTACGCGCCGAGCGGAGCGCTGGCCGGCGCCGGGCCCGGCCTGGGCGGCGAGACCACGCCGCCGCGGGAGTATGAGCGCCTGCTGAGCATTGCCACCGGGTCTGGGCAATAAGCCCCAGGCAGCGCACGCCCGCGTGCGCACCGTAATAAGGTGGCCAGAGCACGATGGGTCAGCGCCGGGACGGGCGCTTTCTGGCGGAGGTGCGGGTCGTGAAGGCTCGGGTCGAACGGGTATGGACGCCGCAGGTCGACGACCAGGAGGTCGGCGGCGACGAGGTCGGCGAGGCGAACGCGTGGATCATCGGTGACGACGAAGAGGTCATCGTCATCGACCCGGGCGAGGACGCCGGCAGCGTGCTCGAGGTGGTCGGCGAGCGCGAGGTCCTCGCGGTGATCTGCACCCATGGCCACGCGCGGCACATCGCGGCGGCGGTCGAGGTCGCGGAGCGGGACGAGGCGCCGGTGGCGCTGCACCGGTTCGACCGGCTGCTGTGGCGCTCGGTGCACAAGGACGTCCCCGACATCGAGATGGACGACGGCGGCCGGTTCGACGTCGCCGACGTGCAGCTTGAGGTCATTCACCTGGGCGGCCACACGCCGGGCTCGGTCAGCCTCTACTGCGAGGACCTCGAGGTCGTGTTCACCGGCGACGCGCTGACCGCGAGCGGGCCCGTGCCGCACGAGGGGCTGTACACCGACTTCCCCGGCCAGCTCAGCGCGATCGGCGAGCGGCTGCTCGACCTGCCGCCGGGGACCAGGGTGCTGGCCGGGCACGGTGAGGAGACCACGATCGGCGACGCCGCCAAGCGGTTCGACGGCTGGGCGGCGGGCCCAGCCGGGGAGCTTGGCTAAGCCAGCCGATGGCCATGGAGCAGCTTGGCTTCGAGGGGATGCCGCGGCGCCTTTACTCGTGCACGCCCACCAGGCTCGCGACCTGGATGGACTGCCCCCGCCGGTACCGGATGAGCTACCTGGACCGCCCGGCTCCGCCCAAGGGACCGCCGTGGGCGCACAACAGCCTCGGCGCGTCCGTGCACAACGCCCTGGCGGGCTGGTGGCGGCTGCCGCTTGCCCGGCGGACGGTGCAGGCCGCGGGCGCGCTGGTGACCACGGGCTGGATCGGCGAAGGGTTCGCGAGCGACGCGCAGTCGGCCCGCTACCGGGACTGGGCCAGGTCACTGGTTGAAACGTACGTCGACGGGCTCGACCCGGCCGACGAGCCGCTCGGCGTGGAGCGGACGGTGGCGACGCGGACCGATAAGATCGCCGTCTCCGGGCGGATCGACCGGCTCGACGCACGCCCGCGCTCCCAGGCCGGCGACACTGGCGGGGCGGAGGGCACCGAGCTCGTCGTCGTCGACTACAAGACCGGCCGCCACCTGCTGTCCGTGGACGACGCCCGCAGCTCGCTCGCGCTGGCGATCTACGCGCTCGCCGCCTCACGGGCGCTGCGCCGCGACTGCCGGCGGGTGGAACTGCACCACCTGCCGTCGGGTCAGGTGCTCGCCTGGGAGCACACCGAGGATTCGCTGCGGCGGCACCTGCGCCGGGCCGAGGACATCGCCGCCGAGTGCGCCGACGCCGACGACCGGATGCGCGCCCCGCTGCCCAGGGACGAGTACGACGCGGTGTTCCCGCCCCGGCCAAGCCCGGCCTGCGGCTGGTGCGACTACCTGCGCGGCTGCCCGGAAGGTCAGGCCGCCGCCGCGGCGCGCCGCCCGTGGGACGCCCTGGCGGAGCTCTTACTCCGCGCTGCTCCAGAACTTCGTCAGCGCGTGGGCCGTGGTGGCCGGCGCCTCCACGTTGGGGTTGTGCGCCGCGCCCGGGATGCAGGTGCGCTCCGCGCCGAGCCGGGCCGCCATGTCCCGCTGCTGGCTGGTGGGCCAGGCGTTGTCATCCTCGCCGTACAGCACGAACACCGGGATGCCGACGGACGCGAGCGCGGCCGTCCTGTCCGCGGCCTTGAGCAGGTGCGCCGCCATGGTGACGAGCCCGGTCGGGTTGTTCGCGAGCATGCGCTCTTCGAGGAAGGCGAGGACGGGGCCGTCGGTCCCGGCCTCGATCGCCTGCGGCCTGAGCACGCTGGCCCAGATCTCGGCGACCTTGGGGCCGAGATCGGCCGTCGCGGCGCCGTCCAGGAAGTTCAGCATGAAGTGGAGCTCCTCGGCCCGCTGGCCGCCGAGCGCGGCGGGACCGGAGCTCAGCAGCGTAAGCGAGGCCGGCGCGCAGCCGCCGAGGACGGCTTCGCGGGCAACCAGGCCGCCGAAGGAATGGCCGAGCAGATGGGTCGCCTGGACCGCCTCGAACAGCGCGGCGACGTCCGCGCCGAGCTCACCGGGGTCGTAGGCGTCCGGGTCATCCGGGCCGGCCGTCTGGTACTGGCCGCGCTGGTCGACCGCGACGACCCGGCGGCCCGCCGCGGCGAGCGGTCCGAGGATCGCGATGAAGTCTTCCTTGCTGCCGGTGTAGCCGGGCACGAGCAGTGCCGTGCCCAGCTCACAGGGACCGGCGGCGGGCAGCGTGTCGAGCACGGCGAACTCGCCGCGCGCCGACGTCACCGTGGTCCGCCGCGTCCCCTCGGGCAGCTCAAGCGAGGTCGGCGTCGACATGTCAGGATGCCTGCTGTGTGCTCTCCGGTGGGGGAGCGGACCCGGTCGCGGCCTCGCGGGCCACCTCGTGCCCGCTGCGGGTGCGGCGTCGGCGTCGCGGCGCACGCGGCTCGGCGGCGCCGTCCGCTCCGCCCGCCGTCACGGTGCCGCCGGCCGTCACGGTGCCGCCGGCCGACGCTCCCTCGGGCGCCGCGTTCCCGGATCCCGTGCCGGCCCGGGTACCCGCGCGGTCGCCGGCCCTGCGCGGCTTGGAGCGGCTGCGCGACTGGTCGCCGGGCGAGCGCCCGCGGGACCGGGTGTGGCCGGTCTCGCCGAGGTCCTCTTCCGCTTCCGCGGACAGCCCGGCCCTGATCCCGCGCAGTTCGCGGGGGAGCGAACCGGTGATGCCCGGCGGGATGGACAGGTCGGTGAACAGGTGCTCGGAGGTCGAGTAGGTTTCCGCGGGTTCCGGCTGGCCGATCCCGAGTGCGTCGTTGATGAGCTTCCAGCGCTGCATGTCGCGCCAGTCGACGAACGTGACGGCCACGCCGACCCGTCCGGCCCGGCCGGTGCGGCCGATCCGGTGCAGGTAGGCCTTCTCGTCGTCCGGGCACTCGTAGTTGATCACGTGCGTCACGTCGTCAACGTCGATGCCGCGGGCGGCGACGTCGGTCGCGACGAGCACGTCGACCTTGCCGCCGCGGAAGGCGCGCAGCGCGCGCTCGCGCTGGGCCTGGCCCAGGTCCCCGTGCACGGTCGCCGCGGCGAAGCCGCGGTCGGTGAGCGCGGTGGCCACCTGGTCGGCGGCCCGCTTGGTCTGGGAGAACACCATGGCGAGGCCGCGGTCCTTGGCCTGCAGCACCCGGGCGAGCACCTCGATCTTGTCCAGATGGTGCGTCCGGTAGACGTACTGCGCGGTCAGCGGCGGCGGCGCGGACTCATCCGGCTCCTCGGCGCGGATGTTGGTCGGGCGGCGCAGGTGCCGGCGGGCGAGCGTGACGACCTCGCCGGGCATGGTCGCGGAGAACAGCATGGTCTGCCGGTCGGCGGGTGTGAGCCGCAGCAGTTTCTCCACGTCGGGCAGGAAGCCGAGGTCGAGCATCTTGTCCGCCTCGTCGAGGACGAGGGAGCGGATCTGGCTCAGGTCGAGGTTCCTGCGGTTGGCCAGGTCGAGCAGCCGCCCGGGGGTGCCGACGACGATGTCCGTGCCGGCGGTCAGCGCCTCGATCTGCGGCTCGTAGGCGCGCCCGCCGTAGACGGTGAGCACGCGCGCGCCGAGCCGGGTGCCCGCCTGCTGCAGGTCCTCGGCCACCTGGATGGCGAGTTCCCTGGTCGGGACCACGACGAGGCAGGCAGGCTGCCTGGCGGCGCGGCCGGCGGCGAGCGTGGTCGCCAGCCGGTGCAGCATCGGGACGCCGAACGCGAGCGTCTTGCCGGTGCCGGTGCGGGCCTGGCCGATGATGTCCTGGCCGTCGATCGCCAGCGGCAGCGTCAGCGCCTGAATGGGAAACGTGGTGCGGATGCCCGCGTCGTCAAGCGCGGCGCAGATGACTTCGTCGACGCCGAGGTCGCGGAACGGCACCGCGTACAGCCCCCCGGCTACCGGGGGGCTGGCTGGTGCCTCGTCGCTGACCTCGGACGAGGGTGTTTGAGTTGTCAGGGGTTCCTCCGTGCGTGCATCACCAGTGCCCGCGCCTGCCTTCAGGCCCGCGGCGTACTAGCTGCCGCCCTAGTCCCAACGCGAACTGGTCCTATGGCATTCCTGTTATCCAATCGCGCGACCCACGGTACCAGGGGGTTACGCGTTGTACCCGAATCAAACGATGTTGCCGAAACCGACCTTGCGCGCCTGATCCGTGGTGAATTCGAGGAAAGCGATCTTGTCGGCGGGGATGAGCACCCGGCTCCCCCTGGCCGAGGTGAGCGCGAAGATGGGCGACGGCTGGTGCTGGCCGCCGACGTACGCGGCGAGGGCGTCCTCGAGGCGCTTCTCGATCTCGGCCTGGGGCTCGTCGGTTTCGATGATGAGCTCGCGCGGCACCGACTGGATCCCGATCTTTACTTCCACGTTTCTCCTATCCGTTAGCTGCCGCCTGCTCCGGGACGGCTGTGGTCAGCGGGCGTCGACCTGCTCGGAAGTGAGCGGCCAGCCGCTGATGCCGCGCCAGGCCAGCCGGGCGACGAGCTGCTCGGCCGCCTCACGGGGGATCGAGCCGAGCGTGCTGAGCCAGTACCGCGCGCTGACCTGGGCCATGCCGATCATCCCGATGGACAGCAGGTACGCCTCGTCGTCGGCCAGGCCGGCGTCCTCCCGGATCACCTGGCTGATCAGGTCGGCGCACTCCCGGTCGGCCGCGTCCAGTTTCTTGCGGACGGCGGGCTCGCTGGTGAAGTCCGACTCGAAGACGAGCTTGAAGGTCCCGCTGTGCTCGGCCACGTAACCGAAGTACGCGGCGAATGTCGCGTTGACCCGCTGCCGGTTGTCGGACGTCGACAGGACCGCCGCCTTGACGGCCTCGACGAGCCGGTCCACGCTCTCGTCGAGCAGCGCCAGGTAAAGCTCCTGCTTGCCGGGGAAGTGCTGGTAAAGGACCGGCTTGCTGACGCCCGCCCGTTCCGCGATCTCGTCCATCGCCGCGGCGTGGTAGCCGCGCGCGACGAACACCTCCTTGGCCGCGTCGAGCAGTTGCCGGCGGCGGGCGAGGCGTGGCAGGCGAGTTCCCCTGGGGCGAGTGGTAGGAGTGGCGGTCACCGTATTCTCCGGGTTGGGACGCTGGTCTCTAACGATAGTCGTCGTCGTCATAGCCCGCGTCCCTGATCTGCTCGGCGGCATCGGCTTCGTCGGCCTCGAACGGGACCTCGGACAGGGCCTCCGCGGCCTCCTCGGGGACCTCACGGGCCTGCTCGGCCGCATCCTCGTCCGGCGTTTCCATGCTTGGCTCACTCACTGCCCGACCTCCCTGCCCAACCTCCGCGACCAGTTACCTGCTTCCCATGCCGGCCATTGTAGGTCGCATATTCCCCGGCGGGACTGCCTTCGAAAGCACTGCCGAATCGGTAAATTCGGACAACGGGGATGTATCAGCGGGGCCGCGTTCTGGGTAGGGATGGACCATGCGGAGCATCTGGGCCGGGGCGATCTCGTTTGGCATGGTGGTGATCCCGGTGAAGCTCTTCGCGGCGACCGAGCAGCGGGACGTCGCGTTCCGTCAGGTCCACCGGGAGGACGGCGGGCGCATCCAGTTCCGGAGGGTCTGCTCGGTGGACGGCCAGGAGGTGGCCTACTCCGACGTGGCCAAGGGATACGAGCTCGCCACGGGCGATGTCGTCGTGCTGACCGACGAGGACCTGAGCGAGCTGCCGCTCGCCACGGCGAAGCGGATTGACGTGCTGCACTTCAGCCCGCTGGGGCAGCTCGACCCGATCCTGTCGAACAAGGCCTACTACCTGGAGCCCGAGCCCGCGGGCGTGCGCGCCTACGTGCTCTTCAGGGACGCCCTCGAGCGGTCGGGCCGGGTGGCCGTGGCCAAGGTGGCGATACGGCAGCGCGAGGCGCTGGCCGCGCTGCGGGTGCGGGACGGGGTGGTCGTCCTGGAGACCCTGCTGTGGCCGGACGAGGTGCGCGCGCCGGACTTCAAGTTCCTTGACGAGGACATAGACATCAGGACCCAGGAACTGAAGATGGCCGCCTCGCTGATCGACACGATGACAGAGGACTTCGACCCGTCGCTCTACCAGGACTCGTACCGGGAGGCGCTCGAGGCGCTCGTCCAGGCCAAGATCGAGGGCAACGACGTCGTCCGCCCGCCGGGGAGCGCGGTCCCGGCCGGCGCGCCGGGCGGCCCCGCCGACCTCACCGAGACGCTCCGGGCGAGCGTGGCGGCCGCGAAGGCGACCCGCGCCAAGGACGCCGAAGCCGGCGAAGAGGCGCCGCGGCCGCCCAGGCAGCGCAAGCCCGCGTCGGGGCGCAGGAGGGCCAGCGCGTGACCGAGCCGGTACCGAACTGGCCCGGCCGGATGATCTGCCTCCCGCGCGGAGCGCGCGTATGGGTGGCGGAAGCGAGCCACGGCGGCGGCCGCCAGGGAGCAGGGAAAGAACTCGTGCTCTGCGTGCACGGGATGACCGGCGACGCCACCAACTGGACCGACCTGATGGCCGAGCTCACCCCCGAGTTCGACGTCGTGGCGGTCGACCTGCCCGGCTCCGGGTTCTCGCCGCCGCCGCGGCGCCGCCGGGGCTACTCGATCACCGCGCTGGCCACGACCGTGATCGAGCTGATCGAGGCGCTCGGCCGGGAGCCTGGCCGCGGTGACGGGCACCGGGGCGTGCACCTGATCGGCAACTCGATGGGCGGCGCGGTGTCGGTACGGGTGGCCGCGAGGCGCCCCGACCTGGTCCGCACGCTCACCCTGGTTTCGGCCGCGCTGCCCGACCGGCGCCCGCACCGCCAGACGGCGCATTTCCCGCTCCTCGCGCTGCCCGTGCTCGGTGACTGGCTCGTCCGGCAGTTCGGCCGCCTTCCCGCCGAGCGCCGGATCGCGGGCGTGCTGCAGGCCTGCTATTACGATCCGTCCGCGATCCATCCCGCGCGGGTGGCCGCCTCGACCGAGGAACTGCGCCGCCGGGACGAGCTCGGCTACGCCATCGCGGCGATCAGCGGCGCCGCGCGGACGCTGGTCGCCGAGACCCTGCGCCCGCACGCGTTCTCGCTCTGGCGGGACGCCGAGCGGCTCCGGATGCCTGCGCTGGTGCTCTTCGGCGCCAACGACCGGCTGGTCAGCCCGGACCTCGCGGGCCGGGCGGCCCGCGCCTTCCGGTGCGCGCGCGTCATGGTCCTCCCCGACACCGGGCATCTGGGGCAGATGGAACATCCAGCCACGGTGGCGTCGCTGTTCCGTGAGCTGGCGGGCAGCGCGGGGACGGCGCCGGGCAACGGCGAAACCCCGGGGAATGCCGGGCACCGCGACCCGGTTGACGCCTGATGAAGTGACAACAAAACCTGACTGGAGTCGCATCGTGTCGCTAACCACTGGGCCGCTGCCACCGCTGGTTGAGCCGGCCGCCGACCTGTCGGTCGATGAGGTGAAGCGCTACTCGCGCCACCTGATCATCCCCGATGTCGGCATGGCCGGGCAGAAGCGCCTGAAGAACGCGAAGGTCCTCGTCGTCGGCGCGGGCGGCCTCGGCTCGCCGGCGCTGCTTTACCTGGCCGCGGCCGGCGTGGGCACGCTCGGCATCGTCGACTTCGACACGGTCGACGAGTCGAACCTGCAGCGTCAGATCATCCACGGCGTCTCGGACGTGGGCAAGTCCAAGGCGCTGTCCGCCAAGGAATCCATCGAAGAGGTCAACCCGTACGTCAAGGTTGTCCTGCACACCGACCGGCTCGACTCCTCCAACGTGATGGAGATCTTCGCCGGGTACGACCTGATCGTCGACGGCACGGACAACTTCGCCACCCGCTACCTGGTGAACGACGCCTGCGTGCTGCTGCACAAGCCGTACGTGTGGGGCTCGATCTACCGGTTCGACGGCCAGGCGTCCGTGTTCTGGGCGGACTACGGGCCGTGCTACCGCTGCCTCTACCCGGAGCCCCCGCCGCCCGGCATGGTCCCGTCCTGCGCCGAGGGCGGCGTCCTCGGCGTGCTCTGCGCGTCGATCGGCTCGATCCAGGTGAACGAGGCGATCAAGCTGATCACCGGCATCGGCGACAGCCTCGCCGGGCGCCTGATGATCTACGACGCCCTGGAGATGAACTACCGCACGGTCAGGGTCAACAAGGACCCAGACTGCGCGATCTGCGGCAAGAACCCCACGGTGACCGAGTTGATCGACTACGAGGCCTTCTGCGGCGCCGTCTCCGAGGAGGCCGAGGCCGCCGTGGTCGGGTCGACGATCAGCGCCAAGGACCTGGCGGGCATGCTCGACCGCGGCGACAACATCTTCCTGGTGGACGTCCGCGAGCCGAACGAGTACGAGATCGTCGCCATCCCCGGCGCCACGCTGATCCCGAAGGGCGAGTTCCTGAACGGGTCCGCGCTGGAGCAGATGCCACAGGACAAGCAGATCGTGCTGCACTGCAAGAGCGGCGCGCGCAGCGCCGAGGTGCTCGCGGTCCTGAAGTCGGCGGGCTTCTCCGACGCGGTGCACGTCGGCGGCGGCGTCCTCGCCTGGGTCAGCCAGGTGGACCCGTCCCTCCCGACGTATTAGGACTAACCGGACTGACCGCGCGCTCCGGGGCGGGCCCGCCTGAACTGCCTCGTCTAATAACATGCCCGGGTGGATCTACTCGAGCCGGTTACGCAGCCGTACGCATGGGGATCGCACACGGCGATCGCCGAGGTCCAGGGGCGGCCCG
>DAHWEX010000284.1 GCA_027326205.1 Actinomycetota bacterium | reverse complement strand
CCGCCGGCGGCGCTCCGGGGGCGCCGCACCCGGCGGACGCGGCTGCGGCGCGGCGGCGTGGCGCTGCTCGGCGCGGGCGCGGTGACGGCCGCGGCCGTCACCCTCGGGCCCGGGCAGACCAGTGCCAGCACCCAGGGGCGGCACCCGGCTATGACCGCATCGCCCGCGTCCGTGCAGCTGACGGACTACCAGACCACACTGCTGTCCAAGGCTGACGTGCCGGATTCCGTCTTGGCGGCGCTGGCTAAGTCCGGCCTGACCCCGGCCCAGATCCAGATTCTGGGGCAGCAGCTGAGCGAGATACTGGCTAAGTCCGGCCTGACCCCGGCCCTGATCCGGGCGCTGGCGGTGCAGAAGCTGGCGTTGCTGACCAAATCCGGCCTGACCTCGCCCCAGATCCGGGCGCTGGAGGTGCAGGAGGCGGCGGTGCTCCGTGCCGCGCGGCTGACCCCGGCGGAAAAGGCGGCGCTGACCAAGGAGCAGATGACCGCGGCCCAGTTGGCCGCGCTTCAGCAGGCGCACCTGTCCACCGCCCAGATGGCGGCCCTGGCCGAGGCACTGCAGCAGCAGGCGGTGAAGTCCTCGGCCGGCTGACCTGACCGGAAAGGACCCGGCCCGCACTGTCCCACGCTGCCGCGTGGGACAGTGCGGGCCCGTCCGCGAAGTGGGCGCGGGCTGACTAAGGTAATTGGCGAGAGCGGCGTAAAAAGTCATCAAAGCGCACATAATAAGAGATTTATGGCACAAAATGCGGGGCCGTGGCCCGCTCCCGTCCCGGCAACCGCGCCTGCGTCCTGGCTGGCGCCAGATTCCGGTGCGCCGCCGATCTCGGCGCTCCGTGCCTACACCGAGGTCCTGATCTTTTTCGCGCTGGTGTTTGCGTCGGGCATCATCAACGCGGCCGAGAGCCTGGGCGGGAACGACCTGGTGCCATCGGGAAGCTGGGGCACCTTCGCCCCCGCGACCGTCGACGAGGTCTGCAACGCGGCGGTCATCGTGATCGCCGTCGTGCTGCTCTCGAGGCGGCGAGGCGTCACCGGCGAACTGCTCGGCATCCGGCCGCCGCGGCCGCTGCCCGGAGTGGGGCCCGCGAGCCGGGCGATCAGGATGGCGGCGATGGGGCTGCTGGCCTTCCTCGTGGGCGGCGTCATCACCAGCCTGCTGGCGGGTGCCCATCGCTACCAGCAGCCAGCGGACCTGTCGGTGCCGTACCTGGTGTACTCGGTAGGCGGTTCGCTGTTCAGCGGCGTGGTCGAGGAGATGGTGGCACTCGCGTTCGTCGTGTCCACGCTGCGCCAGGCGCGCCGCCCGACCGCGGAGATCGTGGTCGTCGCGGTGCTGCTGCGCTGCTCGTATCACATCTACTACGGTGCGGGCATCGTCGGCATTGCCGTCTGGGCAACCGTGTTCGCCCTGCTCTACCTGCGCTTCCGCAGCGTGATCCCGCTGATCATCCTGCACTTCCTGTGGGACTCGGTCCAGTTCCTGTCCCTGAAGTGGCTGGCCGTCGCCGGCCTCGGCGTGCTGCTCGGCGCCGGCTTCTTGATCACGGCCTTCATCGTGTGGATCGTGTCCACCGTCCACCACCAGCACGCGAAACGCCCGCCCGGATACGTCGCACCATACCCAGGCGCGACGTATCCAGTGCCCCCGTACCAGGGCACCCCGTATCCGGGTGCGCCGTACCAGGAGGGCACCCCGTATCCCGGCACCCCGTATCCGGGTGCCCCGTATCCAGCGTCTCCGCCCCCGAGGGCGACGGGCCAGCGGCCCCCGTGGGAGGACGCGTAAAAAAGCGCCGCACCGCAGGTCGCGAACCTGCGGTGCGGCGCCGGGACGGCCGGGGCTTACCCGGCTGACCCGCTCGCCTTCGGCGGGTTCTTGCAGGCCAGTTCGTAGACGAGGTACCAGGCGTTGACGGTGCCGACGCCGTCGACGAGGCTGTAGCCGGCCCGGGCAGGGTAGCCCTGGATCGTGTAGGTCTTCGCCGGCTTCCCCTGCTGGAAGGTCACGGTGTTGTTGCCCGAGGTGACGGGCACGATGCCGGGCGCCTTCGCGGCCGACAGGCGGTACAGCGTCGGGTTGATGACGCCGAGGGCGTGCCCGGCGACCTGGTCGGCGAGCGCCACGATGCCGGCGAACTCCGGCGTCGCCTCGCTGGTGCCGCAGGACGGGTACCAGCCGGCCGGGGTGCCCTGCTGCGGGAAGCTCTGGTAGGTGAAGACCGGGCTGCTGCAGGCGCCGTTCATCGAAACGTCGGGCACCCCGCGGGCGTTGCCCACGATGTTCCTGACGCCGTTCTGGTAGGACGGGCGGGAGAAGAGTTCCGAGAGGCCGCCGCCGGTGGCGAACGGGACGGTGCCGCCGCCGAGGTGGGAGTTGTAGGTGTCGTTCCACGCCACCGACGTGTACGTGTCGCCGGCGGCCGCCACCAGTTCGGTACCGCCGACGCCGGTCACCAGGGGGTCGCTGTCCGGCCAGGACGTCACCCGGTGGGTGTAGTAGGTCGACCCGTTCAGTTCCACGTCGGCGACGCCGCTGTCACCGGAGGCGGCCAGGACCGTCGGGCCGTTCTTCTCCGCCGCCGCCGTGAGGTACGCACTGCGCAGGTGGTACTGGTTGATCTGGCTGAGGCCGGCGAACGTCTGCTCGGTGGCGCTGAAGCTCTGGCTGATGACGTCGCCGAGGTGGTGCTGGAGCACGTAGTTCTCGGCCTCGACGATCTGCGGGAAGCCGGTCACGCCCTCGGTCTCCGACACGGGGGTCTCGACCAGCAGGATGTTCGCGCCGGGAGCGATCGTGTGCGCGTACTCCACGTCGAGCGTGGTCTCGCCGCCCCAGCCGGTCATGCCGGAGTTGCCGGGGTTCCACTTCGGAATCTTCCCGGCCGGCGCGATGATCTTGAACGACGGCGGTGCGGGCAGGTGGAACTGCCGGTCGAAGACGGAGAGGTCCTTCTGGATCGTCGGCGAGCCGAACGAGTCGACGATCACGATCGTCTCGCCCTTGCCGGTGACGCCATGCCGGTACAGCGGGCCGAGGTTGTAGGCCGTCTCAACCTGCTGGGGCGTCAGGCAGTGGTAGTAGCCGTACTTTACGCAGTTGGCCTGCGACGGCGTCGCCATGCCGGCCAGCGGGTGGAGCACGCCGGGCTTGACGACGATCGACGGCGAGTTGGCCGTAGCCGTGCTGGCCGCGGCGGATCCCGCCGACGCCGCCACGGCGATCATGCCGGCGGCGAGCGCGGTGGCGCCCACCGTCATTCCGGTGACTTTCCTCTTGCGCACGCGCCCTCCAGCTCGGGTGAGAATTCGCAGGTCGACCATAGAACAACCACTGCGCACATTAGGTAACGAATGACAAATATCAGCCAGTCCCTCCCGAACGGTTCGGTGCTCCGCCTGGCAGCGAAGCGCGGAACCGTCCGCCCGGCTTGCGATTTTGGCTTCGTGAACGTCTTCGACACCCCGGCCCGGCAGAGCTTCATCTCGGAGATGGTGCCGCCGGACGACCTGCCGAACGCCGTCACGCTCAGCTCGGTGTCCAGGAACCTCGCCCGGTGTTCGGCGCGGCGGCCGGCGGGGTGCCGACGCTCATCTGCGGCCTGCTCGCCCGGCCGGCCCTCACCCGCATCGACCGCAAGGCCGCCGTCCGGTCGGCGGGATAACGCCGAGGTCGTCCAGGGGCGGGCGGCC
>DAHWEX010000273.1 GCA_027326205.1 Actinomycetota bacterium | reverse complement strand
TAACGGTGACCGGCCCGCCGGGCGCCGGCTGGCCTAGCTCAGCAGGGCCGCCAGGACCAGAGCGGAGTCCGCGAGGTCGGGCAGCACCGCGTGCGCGCCCGCGGTCGTTAGCTCGGCCGCCGGGTACGAGCCGGTGGCGACGCCCACGGCCCGGGCGCCCGCGCTGCCGAGCCCCGTGATGAACGGGTCCACGCGCCGGAGAACACCCCCACTCCGAGACAACCCCGCCGCTTGGCCGGGTGACGTGAAATTTACCGCGAAAAATAACCCAGGGCAGCCAGTGGCCGGCGCGCTAAGACGGGAGTACCCGCGCGGGCCATCGAATAAGCCGCCGCCGTCAAGCGGACGGACCGCCGCGACCCGGCCCGCGACCCGCCCGCAACCCGGTGCGGGTTGAAAACGCGCGGAGCGGGCAACCTCATTAGACTCGCTCTCATGCCGGGTCGTATTCGCCAAGAAGACATCATCGCCGTTCGCGAGCGGTCGCCGATCGCGGACGTGATCGGCGAGTACCTGCAGCTGCGCCCGGCGGGCGGGGGGAACCTCAAGGGCCTGTGCCCGTTTCACGCCGAGCGCACCCCGTCGTTCAACGTCACGCCGGGCAAGGAGCTGTACCACTGCTTCTCGTGCGGCGAGGGCGGCGACGTCATCAAGTTCGTCATGCAGCTGGAGTCGCTGCAGTTCAGCGAGGCGATCGAGCGCCTCGCCGCCCGCGCGGGGGTCGAACTGCGCTACGAGGCCGGCGGCTACGTCCCCGGCCAGGAGACGGGGCAGCGCCGCCGGCTGATCGAGGCGCACCGGCATGCCCAGGAGTTCTACGTCGAGCGGCTGCACAGCGATTCCGCCCGCATCGCGCACGCGTTCCTCGCCGAGCGCGGCTTCTCGCTGGCCGACGCGGACAGGTTCGGCGTCGGCTACTCCCCGGCGGCCTGGGACGAGCTGACCAGGCACCTGCGCGCCCGGGGCTTCACCGAGGACGAGCTGACCAAGGCGGGCCTGTCCCGCCGCACCAGCCGGGGCGGCCTGATCGACATGTTCCGCGGTCGGCTGATGTGGCCGATCAGGGACCTGCCGGGGGAGACGATCGCGTTCGGCGCGCGCAAGCTCAACCCCGAGGACGACCCGAAGTACCTGAACACCCCCGAGACACCGGTCTTCAAGAAGAGCCAGGTGCTGTACGGCGCCGACCTGGCCAAGCGGGAGATCGCCAAGCGGCGCCAGGCGGTGATCGTCGAGGGGTACACCGACGTGATGGCCTGCCACCTGTCCGGGGTGGAGACCGCGGTGGCGACGTGCGGGACCTCCTTCGGCGAGGAGCACGTCAAGGTGCTGCGGCGGCTGATCATGGACACGGACGCGTCCGCCGGCGAGGTGATCTTCACGTTCGACGGCGACGCGGCGGGCCAGAAGGCCGCGCTGCGCGCGTTCAGCCTGGAGGAGAAGTTCGTCACGCAGACCTTCGTCGCGGTACAGCCGGACGGCCTTGACCCCTGCGACCTGCGGCTGAAGCACGGCGAGGCCGCCGTCCGCGACCTCGTGGCCCGGCGAGTGCCGCTGTTCGACTTCGCGATCAAGGCGGTGCTGGCCAGGCACAACCTGGACACCCGGGAGGGGCAGTTCGCCGCGATCGACGAGGCCGCGCCGATCATCATGCGGATCAAGGACCAGGCGAAGTGGAAGCGGTACGCCGTCGACCTCGACAAGTGGATCGGGTTCAACGACGAGCGCTACATCCTCGACCGGGTCCGCAGGGCCGCCGGAGCCGTGAGGGCGGCTCGTGGAACCGCGAACCGTTCGGGGGCCAGAACGCCGGCGCCGGCGGCCGACCGGCAGCGGCCGGCGAACGCGAGCCAGCGGGAGACCGGGGGGCCCTACGACCGCGGCGACCCGGTGCTGCGGGTCGAGCGGGAGGCGCTGAAGCTGGCGGTGCAGTGGCCGGCGCTGACCGGGCCCGAGTTCGACGCGCTCGGCGCGGTGGCGTTCAGCGTGCCCGCCCACGCCGCGGTGTTCGGCCTGGTCGCCGCCTGCGGCGGGGTGGGCTCGGCCGGCCGGGCCCGGGACTGGGCGGCGGCGCTGCTCGACGCGGCGCCGGACGACCGGGCGCGGGCGTTCGTGACCGAACTGGCGGTGGAACCGCTGCAGGTGGCCGCCGAACCGGACGAGAAGTACGCGGACGTCATCTTGGCCCGGGTCGGGGAACTGGCCGTCGGACGGGAGATCGCCGCGCTCAAGACGCGGCTGCAGCGGATGAACCCGGAGGAAGACCAGGCGGGATACGGGCGGATGTTCGGCGACCTGGTCACGCTCGAGCAGCGCCGCAAGTGGCTGCTCGAGCGGGCGACGGGGGCCTGAAACCGGGGTGGCCCACCTTGCCCGAGAGACATTACCGGATGTACTTACACAGGTTGCGCGGAGGTTAAACATCGGGTCAGAGTTACAAAATTAGGTCCCCCGCAACCGGGGTGACGGGGGGCAGACTGGTCAGGTGAGCCTCACCGTAGTAACGAGCGGACCATCGTTTACAGCGCAGTTGACGGAACTCGTGGCGCTCGGGCGTTCACGGGGATTCGTGACGACGGGGGACGTCACCACGGCAATCGACCGGGCCGAGCTAACCGGGGACGCACTAGACAGCGTAGTGCGGGTGCTCGCGGACGAGGGCATCGAAGTACTCGACCCACCAGTCGATGAGGAGCCAGATACCAAGCTTCCCGAGACCGACGCCGAGACCGCGCGCCGGGCCGGGACAAGCGACCTGGTGCGGATCTACCTCAGGGAGATCGGCCGGGTGCCGCTGCTCACCGCGGAAGACGAGGTCGAGCTGGCCAAGTCGATCGAGGCCGGCCTGTACGCCGAGGAGAAGCTGAACAGCGGGTTCACGCTGTCGGCCGGCGACCGGGCCGACCTGGAATGGCTGGCGGCCGACGGCGTGCGCGGCAAGCAGCGGCTGATCGAGGCGAACCTGCGGCTCGTCGTATCGATCGCCAAACGGTACATCGGCCGGGGCCTGGTCTTCCTGGACCTGATCCAGGAGGGAAACCTGGGCCTCATCCGCGCGGTGGAGAAGTTCGACTACACCCGCGGCTACAAGTTCTCGACCTACGCGACCTGGTGGATCCGGCAGGCGATCACCCGGGCGATCGCCGACCAGGCCCGGACCATCCGGGTGCCGGTGCACATGGTCGAGACGATCAACAAGCTGGCCCGGGTGCAGCGCCAGTTGCACCAGGAACTCGGCCGCGAGGCGACCGCCGAGGAACTCGCCGCGGAAATGGGCGTGGAGCCGGAGCGCGTCGCCGAGATCCAGCGGATCGCCCAGGAGCCGGTCTCGCTGCAGTCGCCGATCGGCGAGGAAGAGTCCGACCTCGGTGACTTCATCGAGGACGCGGACGCCGTGGTGCCGATCGAGGCGGCGGCGTTCATCATGCTCCAAGACCAGCTCGACCGGGTCCTGTGCGAACTGTCCGAGCGCGAGCAGCGGATCATCCAGCTCCGCTTCGGGCTGTCCGACGGGCACCCGCGGACGCTGGAGGAGGTCGGCAGGGAATTCGGCGTGACCCGCGAGCGGATCAGGCAGATCGAGTCCAAGACCCTGGCCAAGCTCCGCCACCCGTCGCGCGCCCTGCTGCTGCGCGAGTACCTGGACTAAGCGGGCGGCGGCCGGAACGTCAGGCAGGCTGGCCCCGACGAAGAGGTCGGGGCCAGCCTGCCTGCGCGCGGAGCCCGTCTCAGGGCCCGGTCTCAGGACCTGGTCTCAGGACCTGGTCTCACGGCTCGGTCTCAGGGCTTGTCCGGGGTGTAGTGCGCGCGGACGCCGTTGACCTGCGACGGCGATCCCTCGGCCGGGAAGACGAGGTTCCCGTCCGCGTCCACGTTGTCGTCGACCACCGGGTTGACGTCCGTGGCGTCGCTTGTGGCGTCGCTCGTGCCGCCGAACCGGGGCGGGAGCTTGCTCGCCGCGGCCTGCCTGGCGCCGGACACGTACTTCGGCACCTGGGAGACCTGGGCCTGCGCCGTCTTCGCCGCGCCCTTGGCGACGCCGGGCGCCTTGGCGGCCGCCGTCTTCGCCAGGCCGGCGGCCTTGGCCTGGGCGGCGCCCGTGGCCTGCTGTACCTTCGGGTGGCTGGCAACCCGCTGCGCGGCCCCCGCCATCTTGTCGTAGACGCCGCGGCCCGCGCGCGTCCCGGCCACGAAGCCAACGGCGACACCCGCGATGAAAACTGCCTTGTATCGCATCTGGTCCCCTTTTTCCAGTGCGTGGCGCCGATGGCTGTCGACCATCCTCGCCCCCCGGCGCCGCATGCGTTCCGGACAGCCAGCGCTGCACCGCGCTGGCCGTACTAGGCTAACTGTCCTTCGTCGCCGGAGGCTACCCGCACCGGGCCCGGTTATCCCGATGCCGGCTCCGCGGCGGGTGCCGCGGATGCCACGGGCACCCCTCAACGTGCGCTACAGTTATGCACGGCGGCCCGCAGTACCGGCCCGCCAGACTGACATTCCGGCGTAGCTCAGTTGGCAGAGCGTCCGACTGTTAATCGGATGGCCGTAGGTTCGAGTCCTACCGCCGGAGCATCCAAGAACGTAAGCGCCAGCCCTCCTACCTGCAGGAACGCAGGAAGGAGGGCTGTCTCGTGTCGCAGGCAGC
>DAHWEX010000260.1 GCA_027326205.1 Actinomycetota bacterium | reverse complement strand
CGGGCCGCGGCGGGGGGCGTCCGGGCGGCTACCCGGCCGCCCAGCGCGGCATGGCCGAGGGCAGCATCGCTCATCAATTCTCCCCGGTCCTCATCCGCGCGGCGCAATACCTGTCCTCATGATAGAAGGGCTCCGTGAACTCGCAAGGTAAATCGCAGCGCCCCAGGCATTCCACCGCACATAAAACCGCAGCTAGACCGGGTGATCAGCCCGGTGCGGCACTCGCGCGATAAACCCCTGCCGGGTATCGGATAAACCCCAGCGGGGTATCCGGCGACCGGATGAGAACGGTAAAGCGGATTACCGGTGACCATGGCGGAGTGCCGTGCGACCCCGGCCGAGCTCGTCTCGGCGACCCTCAGCCTGGCCAGGTACGCGGCCGCGGAGACCGGGCGCGGGGAATTCCGTGAGGCACTCGCCCGGGGAACGAACGGCTACCTCATGGTGTACGCGGCCGACAGCAGCGCGGTCGTCGCCGTCCTCGCCGACGCCCGGGTGACCGTCGGCATGCTGCGCTACCAGGCCCGGGAGCCGATCGAGCGGATCACGGCCTGCGCGGCGGACTTCGTCCGCTGGTCAGGGGCCACGGGGCTGGCGGGCGCCGCCCGGTTCGGACAGGGCGGCCCCGGCTCACTCTAGCGAGTTGAGCCCGTCCAGGATCCGCTTGAGCAGTCCGGAGTCCGGCCGGGCCAGTGGCGGCCTAGTGCCCAGCGTGGCATCCGGCACCCGGCGCGGCAACGGCGGCCTGTGATCATCGCAGGGCCACTGGCCTCCGGTGCCGGGCGCCGGGCCCGCATCGACCGTGCACAGCCCGCCGTGGACGAGCCGGGTGACCCGCTCCACCGCGTCACGCACCGGGATGCCGCTCCGGGCCGCCAACTGCCCCACGGTGGCCCGGCCGTCGATCTGGCAGGCAATCGCCCACTCCGTCCAGCCCAGCACCGCTGGCGAACGGTTCAGGTCACACAGGTTCAGGTCACACAGGCGAGGAACATCGGACTCGCTGACGAACAGACCTTGACCGTACTTGACCGGTGCACTCACCGGAACCCCCCACCCCGCTAACGGACAAGCGCCCGGCGGACAAGCCTTCGGCCAGCATAATCGCATTCCCGCCCCGGACGACAGTCTCGGTACGGAACACCCGCCGCGGCGCTTACCCGGCCGACCCGCCCGCCGCCAGGCGCATCAGGTCGCTGTCGGTGTCGATGCCGAGTTCCGTGCCGCCGGCCGAGCCGAACTCGTGCCGGTAGCTCTGCCACGACTCGTCGCGGACCTGGCGGGCGAACCCGGACTCCATGAGCAGCACGAGTTCGCGGGCCGCGCGGTCGGTGCGCCTGGCCAGCGCCTCATCGCCCCAGTCCTCCGGCGCCGCGAACAAGGACGTCGGCACGGGCAGCGCGCGCAGGTAGGCGAACAGCGGCCGCATCTGGTCATCGACGACAAGCGCGTGCCGCGCCGTGCCGGCGGTCGCCGCGAGCAGCGCCGGCCTGCCGATCAGCAGGTCGTTGTCGAGCACCTGGAAGAAGGACGTGAACAGCCCGCTCGGTCCCGCCTTGTACACCGGCGCGGCGGCGATGACGCCGTCGGCCGCGCCGAGCGCGTCGACCGCCCGCTGCAGCTTCGGCGTGACCAGCTGGCCGGTCAGTGCCGTCATGATGTCGGCGGCCATCTCGCGCAGGTCGATCACCCGGGTGCGCACCAGGTGGCCGCGCTGGCCGGCGAGCGCGGCGACCCGCTGCGCGGCCCGGTCGGCGAGCAGCCCGGTCGAAGACGGGTCCGATGTCCCCGCGCTGACCACCACGAGGTTGAATGTCTGGGCCATTGGCTTTTCCTTATTAACTTGACTGAACTTGACTGACCATTCCGAACGGGGGCTGGCTCCGCTAGTTTCCCGCAGAGCACTTCGAGCTGGCGGAGTTCGAGCGGGGTGAGCCTGCTGCCCATCGCCTTCGCCACGGCGCGCCCGTGCCCCCGGCCGATCCGCCGCTGGGTGGCCAGGCCCGCCGGGGTGAGCGCGAGGCCAACGCCGCGCCCGTCCCTGGGGTCGGCCGCGCGGCTGACGAGTTCCCGCTCCACCAGCCGGTCAACCAGCCGGGACAAGGCCGGCTGGCTGAGCAGGACGTGCCGGTTGAGCTCGCCGAGGCGGATGGGCTGCGGGCACTTGGACAGCGTGTAGAGGACGTCGTACTCCTTCATCGAGAGGTCCTCCCAGGTGTCTTCGGCGGCGAACCGCCGCATCAGCGACGCGTGGGCGAACAGGAGCGCCTCCCACGCGTCGTTGGACGGATGCCGGGCTGGTGTTCCCGTGGCGGGCAGCTGCCGGGTGTCGGCCATCGGTCGCTCCTAGGACGCCGACGG
>DAHWEX010000243.1 GCA_027326205.1 Actinomycetota bacterium | reverse complement strand
AGGGCCGCTTCGGTGGTCGCGATCAGCCTGGCGTCCGCGGCGCGGGGGGTGCCGACGCTGAAGGAGACCGCGGCGTCGCCGACCCAGCCGTCCAGGACGGCGCCGGCGTCGACGCTGAGCAGGTCGCCGTCGCGGAGGCGGTAGCCGTCGGGGATACCGTGCAGCGCGGCGTCGTTCACCGACGTGCAGATCACCGCCGGGTAGGGGACGGGAGCGAACTTGGGGTGGTAGGCGAAGAAGGGCGACGTAGCCCCGGCCTTCGCGAGCACCTCGCGGGCGGTCTCGTCAAGCTCCTTGAGGGTGACGCCTGGCGCGGCCATGGCGCGGGTCGCCGCGAGGATGTCAGCCACGACCTGTCCGGCGGCGCCGATCGCGTCGATCTCCCCGCGCGTCTTGATCTCGACCACTCGCGATCCTCCTTCGTCCCTTTACCGGGACAAGGATACGGACCCCGGTTATTCCTGCACCGGCGAGCCGGCCCGCACTGGGCAAAGGCGCTCCGCTGCCGTGGGGCCAGGATTTCCGCGGCACTCGCGCCTATGAGATGACGCCGGCGACCGCCGAGTTGATCAGGTCCCAGTCGATGTCCGCGCCGATGCCGGGGCCGGCCGGCGCGTGGACGTCGCCGTTCGCGTCGACCTCGAACGGCCGCGTCAGGCCGTAGCTGAAGTGGGCGAGGCTGTGGTCGCCGGCCCGGTTGAAGGCGAGTACCTCGAGCCAGTCGCAGTTGTCGACGGCCATCATGACGTGCCGGGCGGCGACGTTGTTGAACGCGTTGTAGGAGTCGTGGACCTCGCAGTTCATGCCGAACGCCTCGGCCAGGTGAGCGATCTTCATCAGGCCGGTGATGCCGCCCTTGATCACCACGTCGCCGCGCAGGAAGTCGGTCGCGCCGCTGGTGATCCAGGGCGGGAGGGCGGCGAGTCCGCCCGGGTTGATCTCGGTGGCGAGCAGCGGGATGCTCAGGTGCCGGCCGAGCCGCACGTAGTTGTGCATCTCATAGGTGGGGAACGGGTCTTCGTACCAGTGGTAGCCGAGGTCCTGGATCGCCTGGCCGACCCGGAGGCCATCGGTGTAGGAGTAGCACCAGGAGGAGTCGAGCATCAGCGTCATCGCGTCGCCGACGGCGTCCCGGACGGCGGTGCAGGCCTCGACGTCGAAGCCGACCGGGGGCGAGGAGGCCTTCGGGATCCACAGGCCGCGCGGCGGGTGCAGCTTGTAGCCCTTCCAGCCCTGCTCCTGCCAGTACGCGGCTTCCTCGGCGTACTGCGCGGGGCTGCGGTGATGGGCGGAGGAGAAGTAGGCCGGGATGCGGTCGCGGCAGGTGCCGAGCAGTCGGTGGACCGGGAGGCCGGCGGCTTTGCCCGCGATGTCCCACAAGGCCACGTCGACCGTGCCGACGGCGTGCGGGGACAGGTAGTGGGCCAGGCTCTCCAGGCGCCGCCAGTGCGCGCCGATGTCGAGGGGGTCGGCACCGAGGAGCCAGGGCTTGACGACCGTGACGATCTGCTCGGCGATCTGGGCCGGCCCGGGGCCGGGACTGGACAGGAACGCGTTACCCTCGAGCCCCTCGTCGGTGCGGACGCGCAGCACCCCGAGGGGAACCGGGCGGGCCGGGCCGAAGCTGGCGGAACTGGTGCTCCTGCGCTCGTGAAGGACGACCGAGATCTCGGTGATTCGCACGTCCGCTGACGCTACTCCGATCGCGGAAAACCGCCAGGGGCCGGCTGGCCGGCCGCGAGCGCGGCCTGCACGGCGGTGACCGCGGCGTCGATCGCGACCCGGGCGGTCACCGCGCTGATGTGCGCGCGGTCGATCTCGCCTAGGCCGATGCAGTCGAACGCCACCCGGGCGTCGTGAATGGCCGCTTCCAGTTCGCGTGCGGCTTCCTGGAGAATGGGGTCGCGGCTGACGCCGTCCGGAATCATCAGGCTTCCTCCTGTGGCTGCTGGGGTCTGCAGAGACGGGTACTACCCGCCGCGTTCCCGGTCATGTCTCGTCGCGGTCCTCGACGCCGGCTGGCCGCCGGCTGGCCGCCGCGTTCACACAGCGGCGTCGTACTGCGATGCCTGGATCGTGTACAGCTCGGCGTACTGCCCGCCTAGGGCCATCAGGCTGGCGTGCGTGCCGGACTCGGCGACCTTGCCGTGCGCGAGCACGTAGATGCGGTCGGCATGCCTGACCGACGCCAGCCGGTGGGTGATAAGCAGGACCGTGCGGTCCACGGCGAGGGTGCGCAGCGAGGAGAAGAGGGCGTACTCGGCCCGGGCGTCCAGCGCGGCGGTCGGCTCGTCCATGATCAGCAGCGGGGCGGTGCGGTAGAAGCCGCGCGCGGCGGCAATGCGCTGCCACTGGCCGCCGGACAGCTCCGCGCCGTCCTTGAACTGGCGGGCGAGCAGCGTGTCGTAGCCCCGGTCGAGCTCGGCGATCACCGTGTCGGCCCCTGACGAGGCGGCGGCTGCCGCCAGCAGCGTCTCATCGAACGCCCGGCCCATCAAGATGTTGTCCCGCACGCTCAGCGGCCAGTGCCCGTGGTCCTGGGCGATGACCGCGATTCGCTCCCGCATCGGCTCGCCGTCCACGTCCGTGATCGGCACGTCGTCCCACAGCACGGTCCCGGACTGCGGCTGGTACAGCCCCGCGAGCACCTTGGCGAGGGTCGTCTTCCCCGAGCCGTTCTCCCCGACGAGGGCGACCACTTCACCGCGGCCGATCTCGATCGACACCTCGCGCAGCGACGGCTCGTCCGCGCCCGGGTAGCTGAACGTCACGCCAGAGACGACGATCTTCTCGAACTGGTCCGGCGCGGCCCCCGAGCGCCCTGCGGGGATCCGGGCCCGCGCGTCGTCACAGAAGGCCATGTAGTCGGAGAAGTACAGTCCGTCCTCGTAGCACTGGTTCACCGAGTACAGCAGCCGCTGAAGCGACCCGGCGGCGGACTGGAGCGCGAGCACCGCGGTGCCGGCCACCGACAGCGCGAGCAGCCCGGTCCACAGCAGCGCGCCGAGCACCACGTACATCCCGGCGGTCGCGATCCCGCCGAGGGTGTTGCCGATCACCTTGGTCTGCGTCTGCTGGAGCGCCGCGCGCAGCTCCGCCTGCCGGTAGTACGCCGCCAGCCGGGTAACCCGGCCGATGAGGTACGGCCGCATGGTGAACGAGCGCAGCTCCGCGGCCGTGCGGCGCTCGGTGATCAGCCACGCCAGGGTGTTCTTGCGCCGCCAGG
This sequence comes from Actinomycetota bacterium, assembly GCA_027326205.1. Taxonomy (GTDB): domain Bacteria; phylum Actinomycetota; class Actinomycetes; order Streptosporangiales; family Streptosporangiaceae; genus Trebonia. The sequence goes on along the minus strand of DAHWEX010000243.1, from coordinate 3,294 downwards.
CGTCGATCAGCGCGAACCTGGTGAGGTAGTCGATCCGCGCCGAGCGCACCGCCGCCCAGGCGCCGGGCAGCTGCGCCAGCAGCAGCACGGCGAGCAGGATCGGCTGCAGCACGCCGACGACGACCGCCGCCGACGCCAGTCCGGCGAACGCGGTGAGGCAGTTGATCACGTCGTTGACCAGCTGCTGTGCCGACGCCGTGCCACGGCCTTCCGCCCGCTCCATCCGGTCGTGGAAGTCGGAGTCGTCGAATGCGGCGAGCTCGACCTGGGTGGCCAGGTCGTAGACCTGGACCTCGACGATCTGCTCGACCTGCGGCTGCAGCCGAGCCTGCGCCCAGCCCGCCACCGTCGACACCCCCGAGCGGAGCGCCGTCAGCACCGCGACCAGGATCAGCGACGGGATCGCCGCCCGCACCCGGTGCGGCGTCGGCCCGCCCGCGAACAGCGCCTGCAGTACGCCGGTCGTCGCGAACAGCGCGTACCCGCCGAACACCCCGGACGCGATGTTGAGCACAACCGTCGCCGTGGTGTCCCTGGGGCTGGCCTGCCAGCCGAGGCGCATCGACTGCCCGATCAGCGCCGGGAACCGGCGCGCCACGTCGCTGAACTTGACCGTCGCCATCCGCTGGTCATAGGCCCGCCAGTACGCGGCGGTCAACTCCGCCGTCTCGTGCTCGTCGTTCTCGCCTTCAGCCGCCGTCTCGCCGGCCGGCTTCGCGTCCGGTTGCTTCCCGTCGTCCCGTGTCCACCATGCCATCCCGCGCAGGCGCGCCAAGGCGCGCCGCCACCCGTGCCCCATGCCACGAGTATGCGGCCGCCCACTGACATTGGGCCAACGGATATATCCGGCCGCGGCTAGACGTCCGCCTTCGCGCCCCACAGCTCGCGCGAGGCGAGCCTGGCTCCCATGGCGAGGGAGGACAGCTTCGCCCACTGGATTTCCTCGTGCACCCGGTGCATGAACGCCCCCTGGGCGAAGCCGCAGTCGGTCCCGCCCATCACCCGCGTCCGGCCGACGACGTTCGCCAGCCGGACCAGGCGCTGCGCGACGAGCTCGGGGTGCTCCACCACGTTGGTGTGGTGGGTGACGACACCGGGCACCAGGACCTTGCCGTCCGGGAGCGGCACGTCCGCCCAGATCTTCCACTCGTGCTCGTGCCGCGGGTTGGCCTGCTCCATCAGGTAGTACTTCGCGTTGACCGCGAGGAGCAGGTCGACGGAGTCGCGCAGCGGCGGGTCGTAGGCGTGCGGCCCGTGCCAGCTGCCGAAGCAGACGTGGTACCTGATGCGGTCCTCCGGCAGCCCGCGCAGCGCGTGGTTGAGCGCCTCGACCCGCACCCGGGCCCAGGCGCGGTAGTCCTCCCACGACTGCCCGCGCGAGAGCATCGTGTCCGCCTCGTGCATCAGCACGGCGTCGTCGACCTGCAGGAACGCACCGGACTCGATGATCGCCCGGTATTCCTCGTGCAGTACGTCCGCGATGGCGTAGACGAACTCCTCGTCCGTCTTGTAGTACTCGTTGGTCAGCCAGTAGGCCGACGCGGGCGCCACCACCGGCATGAACGTCTCGCCGATGTCCTTGCCGCAGCCCTCGAGCGCGACCTTGAAGTTCGCCAGGTCACGGTCGACCGCGGCCCGGTCGTACGTCATCGGGCCGGTGCACACCCACACCGCCGGGGGGCCGCCGGGCGCCTCGGCCCCGGGCCCGCCGGCCTCCGCCCTGACCCGCGCCGTCGCGTCGCGTTCCAGCAGGTCCAGTTCGCGGTACGCGCCGGGGAAGTTCTGCCTGTCCCGGCTGGCCGGCAGGATCGTCGAGAAGTTCCCCTCCAGCGGCCGGCTCTCCAGGCCGCTGGTCCGCTCGTAGAGGTAGGTGATCCAGGTGGCCTTGCCCATCTCGCCGTCGTCGATGATGTCGATCCCGGTCTCGACCTGCCTGCGCACCGCCTGCGCGACCGCCTTCGCGAGCGCGGCCCGGTAGTCCGCGCTGTCGGCCGACGCGCGGCCGTGGTCGCCGGCGGAAAGGAACGCGAGGAGTTCCGGCGGTCGGATCAGGCTTCCGGCATGCGTTACGGGAATTCGCTCCATCGCTAACTCCGAAACCTAAGAACGGGATACCAGGGCAAATGCTGTTATCAAGAAAAGAGCCAGGCCGACGCCGCGTCAACCTAGGCCGGCGGCCGTCGAGGTCACAATCGGGTAAGTGTCCCTAGAGCACATATGCCGGCCGGCCAAGTTGGCGACGTCGCCAATGTCCCGCGATGCGGCGCCGGGAAGCCCGCCGCGGGCTGCCTCCGGACGCGGCCGGACCGCGCAAGCCGTGGGTGATCCGTGGGTCGGTCTTCGTGGTTTACCGGCGCGCGCGCCGCGATGCTCGATCCATGGAACCGCACGCGTAAGCGCAGGCAATAGCAGGTCAGGGCCGGAATTCCTCCTACCGGTCGAAACCCCAGCCCAGCATGGCCCTCGCGTCGGAGGCCGCGGCGGCCAGGCTGGCGGAGTTAACTCCCGACGAGTCGAGCACCACCCCGATCAAGGTGGTGCTCCCCCGCTTCGCCTCGAACAGCAGGCACTGCCCGGCCGCCCCGGTATACCCCGTCTTGATGCCGGTCGCGCCCGGGAACGTCCCGAGCAGCGGGTTCAGGTTGACCCAGACGTGCGCCGCGTGGGCGCCGCTGCCCGCCAGCCGGTACTCGCGCGTCGCGACGACCGACGCGAGCGTCCTGTTCTCCATCGCGGCCCGGCCCAGCGCGATCAGGTCGCGCGCGGTGGAATAGGTAGAGTACCCGGTCGGGTAGGGGAGCCCGCTGAAGTCGGTGAAGTGCGTCTTCGCCAGGCCCAGCTTCTTCGCGGTGGCGTTCATCTTCGCGACGAACCCCGCCAGCCCCGGCCCGTAGGCGTCCGCCAGCGTGTAGGCGGCGTCGCAGCCCGACGGCAATAGCATCGCGTACAGCAGTTGCATCGTCGTGTACTTCTCCCCCGGCCGCAGACCCGCGGTCGACGCGCCGCCCGCATCGTAGGCCACGATGCCGCGCGGCACGGTGACCACCCTGTTCAGGTTGAGCCTCGGCGCGGTGAGCACCACGTACGCGGTCATCACCTTGGTGACGGACCCCATCGGCCGCTCCTGAGCCGACGACCGCGACCAGAGGTCCGCGCCGGTCGCCGCGTTCGCCAGCTCGGCCCACCGTGACCGCACGCCGACGGGCGCGGAAGCGCGCGCCGCGAGCGGCGCCGTCACCACGGCCGCCCGCGCGGCGGGAGCGGCCGCGCCGCCCGCTACCATCGTGCCCGCGA